>JAFYQN010000113.1 GCA_017559885.1 Clostridia bacterium | reverse complement strand
CCTCTAAAAATCCTCGTTCAACCGTTGGTACCGTTACCGAAATTTACGACTATTTGCGTCTTTTGTACGCGCGTGTGGGTATTCCGCACTGTCCTGTTTGCGGTAAGGAAATCAGCCAACAAACAACCGACCAAATTGTAGATACCGTTATGGCGCTTGATGAAGGCACCAAGATTCAAATTTTATCTCCTTTGGTAAGAGCGCGCAAGGGTGAGCACACAAAAGAACTTGACCGCGTTCGCAAGTCGGGTTACGTTCGCGTGCGAATAGATGG
Organism: Clostridia bacterium; assembly: GCA_017559885.1. Taxonomy (GTDB): domain Bacteria; phylum Bacillota; class Clostridia; order Oscillospirales; family Acutalibacteraceae; genus UBA737. The sequence goes on along the minus strand of JAFYQN010000113.1, from coordinate 4,760 downwards.
CAATATCTACGACCTATCAGAAGAAATTAAATTAGAAAAGAATAAAAAACACACCATAGAGGTTGTGGTTGACCGCCTTGTAATAAAGGCGGATATTCGCTCACGCCTTGCCGACAGTATTGAAACTGCTGTGTCACTTTCGGGCGGTTTGGTTGCGGTTGACGTTATTGGTGGGGAAGAACTACAATTTTCACAAAGCTACGCTTGTGAGGAGCACGGTATTAGCATACCCGAACTTACCCCTACAATGTTTTCGTTTAACAATCCTATAGGCGCGTGTCCTACCTGTACGGGTATTGGCGTGTTTATGAAGATTGACCCACGCCTTGTAATAAGCGATGAAAATCTTTCCTTACCCGATGGTTGTATAAAGGTTGTAGGTTGGGGTGTAAATTCATACTTTAACCCCGACGGCAGTACGCTTGCCATGATGTATTACGACGGTCTTGCCCGTAAGTTTGGATTCGATATAAACACTCCTTGGAAAGACCTAAGTAACGAAGCAAAAAATGCCGTACTTTACGGTACGGGGGATGAGAAACTCGAACTGCATCGCATCTCGGAATATGGTAGCGGCACCTATTATGCGCCGTTTGAGGGCATTATCAACAACCTACAACGTCGCTACGAAAACACCAAAAGTGACTACGCAAGAACCGAATATGAAAGCTATATGAACGAAAGCGCTTGCCCCGATTGTAAGGGCGCGCGACTAAAACCCGAGTATTTGGCAGTAACTGTCGGCGGTAAAAATATAAATGAACTTAGCAATATGTCTATCGGCGAAGCGTTAGATTTTATTAGTGGTTTAAAATTTAATACAATGCACCAAATGATTGCCGAGCCGATTATAAAAGAGATAAAAGAGCGACTAAACTTCCTTTCAAGCGTTGGGCTTGAGTATCTTTCTCTTTCTCGCTCTGCAGGTACGCTTTCAGGTGGCGAGAGTCAACGTATTCGCCTTGCTACGCAAATTGGTTCATCACTTATGGGTGTGTTATATGTGCTTGACGAACCAAGTATTGGCCTTCATCAACGCGATAATGAGCGTTTGCTTGGCACGCTTAAACATCTGCGCGACCTCGGTAATACGCTTATAGTGGTTGAGCACGACGAGGACACAATGCGTGAGGCGGATTATATAATTGATATTGGTCCTGGCGCAGGCATCCACGGCGGAGAACTTGTATTTAGCGGCACACCACAAGAACTACTTGATTGCAATAACTCCATTACTGCCGATTATCTTTCGGGAAGAAAGTCAATTCCCGTACCGCAAAATCGCCGCAAAGGTAACGGAAAATGCCTTGTGGTAAAGGGCGCGGCTGAAAATAATCTTAAAAACATAAACGTAAAAATACCTTTGGGCGAATTCGTTTGTGTAACGGGCGTTTCGGGTAGCGGTAAATCGTCACTTGTAAACGATATTATTTATAAAGTATTGGCAAACAAACTTAATCATGCAAAAACCATACCCGGAGAGCATAAATCGGTTGAGGGTGTCGAATTTCTTGATAAGGTTATAGATATTGACCAGTCACCCATAGGTCGCACACCGCGAAGCAATCCTGCCACATATACGGGTGTGTTTACCGACATACGCGAGCTATACGCAAGCACAAAAGAAGCCAAGGCAAGAGGATATACCGCAGGTAGATTTTCCTTTAACGTTAAAGGTGGTCGTTGCGAAGCATGTTGGGGCGACGGTATTAAAAAGATAGAAATGCATTTCTTACCTGATATTTACGTACCTTGTGAGGTTTGTGGCGGTACACGCTATAACAAAGAAACCTTAAGCGTGCATTATAAGGGTAAGAGCATTTACGACGTGCTTGAAATGACGGTAGAAGAGGGTATGTATTTCTTTGAAAGTCATCCTCGTATTTACCGCAAACTTAAAACACTATTTGACGTAGGTCTTGGTTATATAAAGATAGGTCAAAGCGCAACAACGCTTTCGGGTGGCGAGGCGCAACGAGTTAAACTTGCGACCGAACTTTCTAAAAAAAGCACGGGCAAGACTATTTATATTCTTGACGAACCCACAACAGGACTTCATACTGCCGACGTGCATCGACTTATCGAGGTGCTGGAACGTCTTGTTGAGGCAGGTAATACCGTGCTTGTAATAGAGCATAATCTCGACGTTATAAAGGTTGCCGACCACATTATAGATTTAGGTCCCGAGGGTGGCAACGGTGGCGGTACCATTGTAGCGCAGGGTACGCCCGAAGAAGTTTGCAAGTGCGAAAAATCTTACACAGGTCAGTTTCTTAAAAAGATTTTAAATAAATAATTTACACATTATTAACCAAATATCATAGTCAAAAGCATATTATATTAAGCGAGGTGAAGGCGTTGTTTGGATACGTAAAGGCACACAAACCCGAACTTAAAATCAAAGAGTACGAAACCTATAAGGCGGTTTACTGTTCTCTTTGCAAAAAATTAGGTAAAAGTTACGGCGTGCTTTCGCGCTTTACACTTAGTTATGACTTTACTTTTTTAGCAATGCTTAATATGTCGCTTCGCGACGGTTGTGACGGTTTTGTTCAAGGTCGTTGCGCTTTTAATCCTATAAAAAAATGCAACTACTGTAAAGACGATACCGCGCTTGATATGCCGTCTGCCGCGGCTATGATTATGTTATATTACAAAATACTTGATAACATTTCCGATGAACGTGGATTTAAAAAAATAGGTTATTGGTTTTTAAAACCCATTTTTGCTCGCGCTCATAAAAAGGCGGCAAAACAGTATCCCGATATCGAAAGTTGCGTTTTGGAATATATAAAGGCGCAAAACACGCTCGAAAAAAACAACTGTACGTCTATTGATCAGGCGGCCGACCCCACAGCAAAGGTTATGGAACAAATACTTTCTCTTTGCAGTGATGACCCCACACAAAAAAGGGTGCTTGCTCGGCTTGGGTATTGTCTTGGTAGATATATTTATCTGCTTGACGCGGCAGTTGACCTGCCCGATGATATAAAAAAGGGCAATTACAACGTTCTTAAAACAAAGGTCGGCGACGATATAAATCAATATATAAAAATAACCGTAACCCCTCAACTTTATTTTAGCGTAAACGAGGCGGCGAGGGCATTTGAATTGCTTGATATAAAAAGATATAAACATATACTTGGAAACATAATTTATCTTGGGCTTGAAGAAACTTTTTTAAAGGAGTTAAACAATGAAAAATCCTTATGAGGTGTTGGGCGTTTCTAAAAATGCTACCGATGATGAAATTAAAACCGCATATCGCAATTTGGCTCGCAAATATCATCCAGACAACTATGCCGATAATCCTCTTTCTGATTTGGCAAGCGAAAAGATGAAAGAAATCAACGACGCGTATGATGAAATTGTGAATTCCAGAAAACACGGTCACTCGAAAAAGTCGGATAACACATATAGCAATTATAGTACTAACAATACAAAATTTCCCGAAATTCGTTCGCTTATAAATCAGGGTCGGCTCGAACAAGCGCAAGAACTGCTCGACGGCGTACCACCCCAAAATCGTGATGCCGAGTGGTATTTTTTAAATGGAACGGTGCTTTACCGTCGCGGTTGGTTTGATCAAGCATATACCAGTTTTGCAACCGCTGTGCGTATGAATCCCCAAAATCCCGAATACCGCAACGCTATGAACAACGCCCAAAGACAAACAAGCGCTCAATATAACCCCTATCGTTCTTACGGTACGTCAAGTGACTGTGACGCGTGCGATATTTGTCAGGGTCTTATTTGCGCCGACTGCCTTTGCGAGATGTTTGGCGGTAATCTTTGTTCGTGTATAGGTTGCAGATAATATGAAAAACACTAAAAAAATTACCCTTTGCGCGCTTATAGCGGCGCTTTCGGTTGTGGTAATGCTTGGTAGTTATTTTCCGTATCTTACCTATGCCATACCGGCGGTTGCAGGTCTTTTTATGATGGTGCCGCTTATTGAGTGCGGTGTAATATGGAGTGTTGGTACGTATATTACAAGCGCAGTTATTGTCGCCTTTGCAGGTGAAATTGAGGCGGCAACACTGTATATTATGATTTTGGGGTATTATCCAATTCTTAAAGCGTTGATAGAGCGCATAAATAAACAAGTAATCGAGTGGCCGCTTAAACTTTTAAGTTTTAACGTGGCAATAATATCTTTTTATTATATCTATACAGTTGTTTTTGACCAACCGTTTGAAAGTTTTGGTAACTTTGGTAAATATGGGTTGTTGGCATTTTTAGCGCTTTGTAACGTTGTATTTGTGATTTATGATATTGGTATATCGCGTATGGCATCTTACTATATGCTTAAACTTCACGATAAGATAAAAAAGATAATAAAATAAATTCAAGACACAAGAAAATAAAAATTCTTGTGTCTTTTCATTTACTTTTTAAAAAAAATAGTGTAAAATAATATATTATTGTAAAAGTAGGTGAGGGAATGAAAAATATAGTTATTATTGGCGGTGGCGCGGCAGGTCTTATGGCGGCGTCAAGCGCGGCATTTTGTCTTAAAGACGAGTCGTACAGCATAACCATTGTTGAAAAAAATTCCCGACCTGCTCGTAAAGTGATGATAACTGGCAAGGGCAGATGCAACGTTACAAATAACTGTGACGTTAATACCCTTATTGCCAATACACCCAAAAACGGAAAGTTTTTGTATTCGGCTTTTAATAATTTTACGTCGGCTGATACTATGACCTATTTTGAAAGTATGGGCGTTCCGCTTAAAACCGAGCGTGGCAACCGTGTTT
>JAFYQN010000112.1 GCA_017559885.1 Clostridia bacterium | reverse complement strand
TGCACAGTTAGTAGGTGTAGACGAAACAGTTGAAGACTGCTCAGAAGCAGCAATCGCAGCACAGTACGCAGACTTTAACAAGGTATCTACATTCTCTAAAGACGCTATCGTTTGGGCTATCGAAAACGGCGTAATCAGCGGTAAGAACGCAACAACAATTGCTCCACAGGGTAATGCACAACGTTGCGAAGTTGCTAAGATTATGTACAACATCTTCTTAAACGATATTTTTGCATAATATTTTAAGCATAAAATAAAAAGGTCGGGTCCTTCGGGACCCGATTTTTTTATTTTATTATTGCAAATGGACGTTTTTTGTTTTATTATTAACTTAAACAAACATTGGGAGGAAAAGTTATGATAAACCTAATTCCAAAACCACTTAAAGCGATAGAATTAAGCGACAAAATCTATTTTTCAAAAAACACAAAACTTTGCGGCGAATTTTTAGAAACCGTAAAACTTTTTGATTATATGATACCTGTTTGTGAGGGTGCTACAAGCAACATGCTCACAATCATAAAGGATATCGCCGTTGCGACCGACGGTTATCGTATTCAGTACAATGACGGCAACATTGAAATTTACTGCTCCGATAAGGGCGGCGCGATTTATGGTTTTATGACGCTTGTTCAATTGGCGGCAGGCAAGGGCGAGTTTGCGGCGGTTATCGTTGATGATAAGCCGGAATACCGTTGGCGTAGCTTTATGCTTGACTGCGCTCGTCAGTATTGGAACGTTGACCATATAAAGAAAACCCTTGATATATTGGCGTCACTTAAAATGAACGTTTTTCATTGGCATCTTTGTGACGACCAGGGTTGGCGCGTAGAGATTAAAAAATACCCAATTTTAACCGAGAAGGGCGCCGCGCGTAAGGGTTCGTCAAGTTGTCCTAAACAAACTATTGACCCCGAAAAGAAATACACCGACGGTCCTTATGGCGAGGGACTTTTCTATACACAGGACGACGTTCGCGAGGTTGTTGCCTACGCGGCGGCTCGCAACATTACAGTTATTCCTGAAATCGACGTACCCGGTCACGCTTCGGCAATTCTTGCTTGTATGCCCGACCTTTCTTGTGACAAACGAATTATTGACGTAGAGCCACGTTTTGGTATTCTTGACAACATTCTTTGTTGCGCAAACCCCAAGGTTTACGAGGTTTTAAAGGATATTTTCGACGAGCTTTGCGAACTTTTCCCCGCGCCCTATTTCCACATAGGCGGCGACGAGGTTGTGCCAACCGCTTGGGATAACTGCGAGGCGTGTCAAGCGCTTATGAAAAAAGAGGGTCTAAAAGACCACGTAGAACTTCACGGATATTTTAACAATATTCTTATAGCGCACCTAAAAACTCGCGGCAAAAGAGCTATCGGTTGGAACGATATGCTAAATCCCCTGCTTGACGAAACCGCAATCGGTCAGTTTTGGACAGGTGACCGAAAACTTGAGGAAGCGCTTGATTGGGTAAATAATCACGGCGAAGTTATAATCTCGTCACAAATTTATCTTTACGGTGACTACCCCTATTCACGTCTTTCGCTTTCAAACACATATAACTTTAACTGCGAGGCGTTGGGCATTGAGCGTATGGATAGGGTGCTTGGTTACGAAATACCGCTTTGGACCGAGTATGTAAAGGATGAAACCAAATTCGGTTTCCAAATCCACACACGACTGCTCGCAGTTAGTGAAAGCTGTTGGACAAAACCAATTCTCAAAAACTATGACAACTTTGAGTATAGACTTGAGAATATGCGCGACTATTTCACTGAAAAGGGTCTTGTTATTCCACCGCGCAAAATGTATAACGGTTATACCTTTGACGGTGCTGAAGATATGACCTTCTTTGAGCGCAAGGAGCACGGTTTCCGCAAGATTTGGTACTTTGACGTAGACTGTGAATATAATATTTTCAAAGACTTGACAAAATAAAAATTTTGTTGTATAACATTACTCGTAACGTTACAAAAACAAAATAAAAAAACAGGGAGCTGGATGAAACTTCGGCTGAGAGGAAGTCCGCGCGGCGCGCTATGACTTCGACCTATAACCTGATGCGGATAATGCCGCCGTAGGAGAATAAAAAACACCTATGCCGCATTGTCGTGTTGACAGTGCGGCTTTTTTGTCTTTTTATTTTCGTCAGAAATGAAAGGAAAATATTATTATGAACAAACAAAACACAAAACAAAACATTAAAAAAATTGCGCTTTGCGCCGTTATGATTGCACTGGGAACCGTTTTAAGCACCATAAAAATCGACGCGCCATTAGGTGGTGGAATAACGATACTTTCAATGGTGCCGGTAGCATTTTTATCGTGCATGTTAGGTCTTGGATGGGGTTTTGCCGCTGCATTTGTATATTCTGCAATTCAACTTTTTTTGAGCATGGGCGACGTTATGAGTTGGGGGCTTTCGGTGGGTGCGATAGTAGCAACCTTTTTGATAGACTACATATTAGCGTACACTGTTTTAGGTTTTAGCGGAATACTAAAGAAAAAAGGCGCGTGGGGCATTGTAGCAGGCGTTGCTTTT
>JAFYQN010000111.1 GCA_017559885.1 Clostridia bacterium | reverse complement strand
TGGGTGTTACCGCGGCAATAGGCGAGGTAGCTAAAGTAGATATATTAAATCTGATTCCCGTTATGTATCTTATAACCATAAACTTAGGTCTTTTTAATTTGTTACCCGTACCTGCGCTCGACGGTGGAAGACTTGTATTTATACTGTTTGAAATGATATTCCGCAAACCCGTGCCCAAAAAGTTTGAGGCAATAGTTCACGCGGTAGGTATGGTGTTACTGCTACTACTTATGGCGGTGATTACCGTTAAGGATATTTGGACTTTGATTTTTTAAAGCGTAAGATATATTAAGATGTAGAAAGGAACATGGATTTATGTATACAAACTCTACAACTAAAAAAGTATTTGCAGGCGACGTTGCCATAGGTGGCGGCGCGCCTATAAGTATTCAGTCAATGCTTTGCGCGCATGCCCACGATATAGAGGGCAACGTGCGTCAAGCGCTCGCGTTGCAAGAGGCAGGTTGCGATATTGTGCGCGTGTCGGTGCCTGATATCAAGACCATTAAAACAGTAGAAGCATTAAAACAAAATATAACCATTCCGCTTGTGGCAGATATACATTTTGACTGGCGACTTGCTATCGAGAGCGTTGCCGCAGGCGTAGATAAAGTGCGTATAAACCCAGGTAATATAGGCGACGAAAGTCGTGTGCGTGAGGTAGCTCGCGTGTGCCGTGAAAAAAATATACCCATAAGAATCGGTGTAAATTCGGGTTCGTTGGAAAAAGAAATATTAGCGCGTTACGGCGCCGCAACACCTGAAGCAATGGTTGAAAGCGGACTTTATCATATATCACTTTTAGAAAAGTACGATTTTAACGATATTGTATTATCATTAAAATCCTCTAATCCTCAACGTATGTATAACGCCTACGTAAAGGCAGCAGAGGTTTGCCCATATCCACTACACTTGGGCGTTACCGAGGCAGGCACTGAAAATATGGGCGTTATTAAATCGTCGGCAGGCATTGGCGGATTGTTGCTTCGCGGTATTGGCGATACGCTTCGTATATCACTTACCGATGAACCCGTAAAAGAGGTCGAAGCGGCAAAGAAACTGCTTAAGGCATTGGGTATTAGAAACGAGGGTATAAAATTTGTATCCTGTCCTACCTGTGGCAGAACAGAGATTGATTTAATAGGTCTTGCAAAACGCGCTGAAGAACGTTTTGCAAACATTGACAAAGATATAACAGTTGCAATTATGGGTTGCGTTGTAAACGGTCCGGGGGAAGCGTCTGCTGCCGACATAGGTATTGCAGGCGGTAAGGATTGCGGCGTTATATTTAAGGACGGCAAGGTTATTCATAACAAGGTGCCCGAAGATAAACTTTTAGACGTTTTAGAAGAAGAAATAAAAAAGATGTGAGGAATATAAATGTACTCTTTTAAAGAGTTGTTTTCAGATTATTTAGACGCTCAAATACTTGATGTGTTTGATGGCGTAGAGATACAGTTGTGTAAACTTAATAACGAAACACGCACTCTCGAATTGAAGTTGTCGGGCGGCAGTACATATATACCTTGCGCAAAAATAACACTTTTGCGCGAGGCGATAAAGCACGCGTTACAACTTGAAGACGTTACCGTTAACGTAAGTTTTTTAAGTTCGGCTTTTTGCGTTGACGCTGTAGAGGATATCGTTGCCGAAATACGCGCAAAAAATATAATCTTTAACGGATTTTTTAACGAGGCGCAGTACAATCTTGATGGCGACGAATTAAAAATTATTCTTAAATACGGCGGTTACGATCTTATTTGCGACGGCGGTTTTGAAAAGAATTTTAAACTGATTGCAAAAAACCGTTTTGATAGGGATATTAAAATCAGTTTTGACGGCGTGCTTCACGATGCGCCAATAATTTTACCCGAAGTCGAACCCGTAGCGGTTCAAAAAAGCGCGCCAAGCGCAAAACCCGTAAAAAAGGAAGAACCCAAGCAAGAAAAGAAATACAACTACAAACCAAAAGACGGACTACCGGTCTACCTTGAAAGCGCGTCGGTGTTTTTTGGTAGAAAGATAGACACCAACGTTAAAAAACTTAAGGACGTTATGTTGCCTCAAAACGATAGCGAGAGCGTTTACGTTTGCGCGTGGGGCGAAGTATTTGGTTGTGAAAGCAGAATTGTCGACACCAAGCGCGGCGGCAAAATGGTTAAGGTTAAGTTTTATTTTAGTGATACAACCAATTCTTTTAGCGCTTCGCTTACAAAGTTTTTTGACCCTAAATATACAAAGAATATGGACGAAGCCGCAAACGAGTTTTTAAATTCGGTATCTGCTCTTAAAAATGGCGCGTGCGTTATAGTTAACGGCGATTATTCTTATGACAGTTGGACTCGCGACTTTGTGCTTGACGTACGGGCGCTTGCTACGGTTAAAAAGTACGAAGAAACCGACGACTATGATGGTGACAAGCGTGTTGAACTTCATTGCCACACCAATATGTCGGCAAAAGACGCGGTAGCAAGCGCAGGCGATATTATTAATCGCGCTTACAAATGGGGACACAAGGCAGTTGCCATTACCGACCACGGCGTTGTGCAGGCGTATCCTGCTATTGCTGAAGCAGTAGGCAAAATCCGTAAAGGTGGCGGTGAATTCAAGGCAATTTACGGTGTCGAAAATTACTTTATTGACGATACCAGATATGATATT
>JAFYQN010000110.1 GCA_017559885.1 Clostridia bacterium | reverse complement strand
GGTCGTATACTACTACGTCTGTTGCCATATCGTAGTCTGCTACGTCTGCTGGGATAATCGTGTATACGCCTGTTGCGTCTACTTCTACTTCTGCTACAACAATCTTAACTGCGCCGCAAATTTCACACTGACCTTCGTCTAAGTTGTGATCGGTTGTTTCAATAATTTCGCCACATACCGCGCATATTGTCCAGTGACACTCTTTATCACTATAGTATATAACGTTGCCTTCTTCATCGGTTACTGCTATACAATCGCCAAAATCGCCTGTAAGGTCAGTAATCGCATTTTCAAATGGTTCCGTCTCGCTTGCGTCTGCCGCATAGTTCTTATCACAAACATCGCAGTAGTTGTGAGCGATAGTGCCGTGTGACTGACAGTCTGCGCCTGCTTCGGCTTCGTTAAATGTAAAGTTGTGACCTGCTACTTCTGCAAAATCTTCTTCGTGGTAACCACAAATTGGGCAGTTATATTCATAACCTGCTGCTGTTACGCAGTCGCCTTCATATTCTGTGATACCTTCTTCTTCAGATACGTGTTCACATACGTAGTTACATACTTCACAGTAGTATGAATCCCATTCTGCTACTTCATCGTCACATACGAAGCTATGTGATTCTATATTTGAATCTTCAAGACCGCATGAACACGCAACACCGTGACCGTCTGCGCCGTTGGCGATTGCATCATCGTGGAAAGAACGCAATTCCGGCATAGCGTCGGTCTTGATAAATGCGGATGGTAGTTTCTCATCGTCAAGGGTGGAAACTACCTTGATTTGATCTTCGGTTGCGGAAAAAATCTTTCCGTTTGATAATAGATATTTTTTAAAAGAAACGTTTGTTATAACGTTTTCATAACACTCGGAATCGTTTGGTTGCACATAGTCAAACACAGGTGTGTCAAAGATTACGCTGTTGCAAATCTTGGGTTCTGTGTTTGGGGAAGCGTTGCCGCCAAAAAGTGGCGCAACCTTATTTCTTGCGACCTCTAAAGCGTTTGTAACCATGTTGCTGTTGCCGTTTTTGTTTTCGAGTTTGCCTGAGAGTTGATTTTGTGTTATACCGCGCATTTGCATAAGCTCACTAATAGAGCAAAAACGATACCCTGCCGCATAGAAATCGGGCAACAAATCCACCAAGATTTTGTATGTATCCTCGGACATACTATCAACTTCGTGGCAGAGAATAATGTCGCCGTCTTTCCAAGAAGTTATACCGCTTTCCATTATAGCGTATCTGTCGGCATAGCTTTTTGAAGTTGACCAGTCATAAGAGTCACGCTTTAGCCAAATAACCGCCAAATCCTGCTCGGTACAAATTTTAAAACTATTTTCGGTAGTTTTGATGTATGGAGGTCTATAAAATCTAACGTTGTATGGCTCGCCATCGCGAGTTTTTAGATTGCTTTCAAGTTTGGTTGTGAGATTTGTTATATCGGCATATATTTGGTCATAGGTAGCGTTGCCACCGCCTGTGCCGCCTGTCATTGCGTTGAGGTGTTTATCGCCATGATTACCTAAATCCCAACCCGCATTTATAGCCGATTGCATATATTGGTAACTGATGTCGCCTTTTATTGAAATACCTCTTACAAAGAAAGTACCTGTACCTTCGTACAATGCGAATAGTTCAATCAAGCGAGCCATATTTGAACTTGGACCGTCATCAAAAGTAAACGCCAAAAGCTTATAATCTTCAGGATGACTTTTCCATTCTGGGTCTTGGCTTGTGGGCGCGTATGTTGATGCGCCAAGCGCGCCATAGGTAGCGTCGTTGCCGTAAACTAGGCAATTGTCAATGCATACCGCATCTTGTGACGAGCCAACAACAACGCCTGTGCTATTATAAGAAGCAGATGGGTTGTATATATAGTTATTAGCAACTATACAGGAGTCAAAACAAACCGTGCCTGTTGTATTTGCGCCGCAATCATCGCCATTTGTACTAGCCGCAATCGCGCCTACGTTACAGTTTGTCGCGTTTGAGGTAACGTATGAGTTTTTAAGGCCTAGGTTTTCAAAGTGCGCGCCTGCATCAACCGCTGAAAATAGACCCGCATTACCTGATGATACTTGATATAGACCATAGATAGTAGCGCCATTACCATCAAAAAATCCACAAAATGATGACTGGTTTGAGCTCGCGGTTGGCCATGATTTCATATTAGCCGCATTTGTTTTGAAATACGTCTTTACAGCGGACGCATCCGCAAGAGCGATAATCGCATTAGCGTATGCTTGCGGTTGAAGAACGATAGTACCAATTTCTTGATCAATTTCAAAATATTTGCCCTCGGTCACATCGGCGCTTTGCTTAACAAGCCACGCCAACTCTCCTGCCGTCTTGATAACGTAGGGGTCGTTTTGTGCACCGCTACCGCTTGTGATTGCGGTTTCTTCTCCACTCCAGTAAATTGTCTTGCGGTTAGCGCAATTCGCCTCTAAAGCGTTGGCAGAAAATCCGATGCCTGTAAAAAGTGATACTGCCACAATAGCTAGCGCAAGAACTAGACTAAATGCCTTTTTGCCATTTTTAAACAAATTAGTCATTCAAAATCAATCCTTTCTACAAAAGAGATTTAATACATAATTTAATTATATCGTTATTTTGCAAAGTTTCAACATTTTTTCTTTTTTACTCATAAAAAAACAACCCACTTAAAAAGTAGGTTGTTTTATATTTATTTTACTATTTTTACCTTGGCGCCATTACCAACACCTGCGGCGTTGGCATCATCGGTGTCGATGTGCATTTCAAGGCGGAAATCCTTGTGCACGCGTACCTGTACGTCGTAGAATTTTGTACGGCGCTCGCCACTAACCTCTACGTCAACGTATTGTCCGTCAACAAGACCAAACTGTACGCCTTCATCGGTGCTCATGTGTATATGGCGGTTAGCAATTATGCAACCCTCTTTAAGTGTTACAACACCTTTAGGTCCTATAATAGTTATAGGAGCCGAGCCTGCAATATCGCCCGATTCGCGTACGGGTGGCTTGACCTTAAGGGTAAAAGAGTCGGTACGAGAAATCTCTACCTGTGATGCCTTACGAACGGGACCTAATACTCGAACGTTTTCGATAGGACGAAGCGAAGGGCCCACAATCGTAAGTGTCTCTTTGCAAGCAAATTGACCGGGTTGTGATAAATCTTTTATTGGTGTCAATTGATATCCTGCGCCAAAAAGTGTTTCAAGGTCGGCAGTAGATAGGTGTATATGACGGTTTGACACACCAACAGGCACGGTATCATTACCGCCTGTGGTTGTGTTTTCGCCAAGTCCTGCCATTACGCGAGAAACTATTTCGGAAACAATTTTATCATCATAAGCCATTTTATTAGCCTCTTTTCAAAAATTAGATAATTCTAAAGCTTTCTGCCATTACGCAACGACGTTGACGTGTAAAGCTACGCGCAGATGTTATACCCTCGCCTGTAGGACCTGCAATTGTAAAGGTTGCGTGACCCTCGCCACCAAAACCTATACCTGCATAAGAAGGCGCATTTTTAACAAAGATTGTGGTCTCAACCTCACGCGCAAAACGAGAAAGGTTGTCAACGTTTTTAGAGTGCATATGAGCTGTGTGGCGGTTGCCATGTTCAGCTTTAACTGCCAAATCAATTGCCTCATCAATATCGTTTACACGAACGATTGGCAAAATTGGCATCATAAGTTCTTCTTGAACAAATGGATGATTAAAGTCGGTTTCGCAAATAATGCAACGAATGTCATCACTAACTGTAATGCCAAGTTTTGCGAGAATAACTTTGGCATCTCTACCAACGCAATCACGATTAACTATCTTACGAACGTTGCCTTTTTTATCGGTTTTATCAACAAGAACTATATCGGCAAGGCGTGCCGCCTGCGCGCTGTCAATCATATAAGCGCCGTTTTTAAGCATTGCAGAGATGAGTTCATCGGCAATATTTCTAAAAGCAAATACTTCCTTTTCGGCAATACATGGAAGGTTGTTATCAAATGTACAACCATCAATTATATCTTTACCTGCTTTTTGTATATCGGCAGTATCATCTACTATTACAGGTGGGTTACCTGCGCCCGCGCCGATTGCTTTTTTGCCTGAAGAAAGTACAGCCTTTACAACACCGGGACCACCTGTACAAACAAGAAGACGAATAAGTGGATGTGACTGCATAATAGCGGCTGATTCAAGGGTTGGCTTTTTCATTGAACAAACCAAAATTTCAGGGCCGCCCATTGTTTTGCTTGCGCGATTTACAAGGTCAACCGCGTAGTTAGAAGCAGCAATTGCATTAGGATGTGGATTAAACACAACACCGTTACCTGCGGCAATCATACCGATACTGTTACATATTACGGTTTCGCTTGGGTTGGTGCTTGGGGTAATCGCGCCAACAACGCCAAACGGCGCCATTTCAACGAGTGTTAAACCGTAGTCGCCGGTTTTTGCATTAGAAACAATATCCTCTGTACCTGGGGTTTTATCGGCAACCAACATATGCTTTGCAGTTTTGTGGTCTACACGACCCATACCTGTTTCTTTAACGCCTATTTCTGCCATAATGTGCGCTTCAGCGCGTGTAAGACGACGAATTTCGGTAATGAGTTGTTCACGCTTTTCTACCGACATTGCGCGTACTGCCTTATAAGCCTCTTGCGCCGCGGCAATCGCGTCGTTCATATCATCGAATACGCCTACAAATTTTTTACCCGCGTATTGTGTACTGTCAAAGGTAGCGGTAGGAGCCGCAGACACCTGATTTAACACCCGACTTACAACCTCACGAATTTCGGCTTCGGTAAGATTTCTTGCCATATATTATCACTCCTTGTGTAACTTTTAAATTAATACATCAATTCGATATGTTTACTCTTTAAATATTCTATCCAGTTTGCGCTGGGTTCGGTATCGGTAGCGATTATATCAACGTTTGTAACGTCGCCTACCTTAATAAGTGAAATTTTGTCAAACTTGCTTGAGTCAACAAGCAATATTTTTGTTTCGGCAGACTCAAAAATCGCCTGCTTCATTTCGGAGTCTTTTTCGTTTGAATCGGTAATACCGCGATTCATATCAAGACCTTTTGAAGAACATACGGCATAATCTACGTGGAATGCGCGTATTGTTTTTTCGGCTTGCGGACCCACCAATGAAAGTGAACCGCGTTTTAATTTACCACCGGTTGAAAATACGTTCCAATCATCTTTGTCGGAAAGTTCTATTAGAGCTTCAACCGAGTTTGTTATAAGTGTAATGTTTTTTAAATTCTTTATATAATTCAGTACAAGCAAGGCGGTTGAACTTGAGTCAACCATAATGCAGTCGCCATCGTTAAATAAAGAGCTTACCTTTTCGGCAATTTTTTGTTTTGCCTGGACGTTCGCCTTCTTTCGTACACTGTGTGGCAGGTCTGTACTGAAATTTTGTACAAGCACGGCGCCGCCGTAGGTCTTTTGAGCAAGGCCCTCTTTATCTAATTTTTCAAGATCGCGGCGGATGGTTTCTTCGGTTACGTCAAATTCAGAACTTAGTTCTGAAACAATAACCTTGCCGTCTAAATATAACTTTGAAAGAATTGCATTACGTCGTTCTATTGCGAGCATTTAAACAGTTCTCTCTTTCTTATAGTTTAGTTTTCTTTACAAAATACTTTGCCACATTTTTTCATCAGGATGTGGGATTACTGCCGAGTCTAAGAACATTCCCTGTTCGCCGGCGCCTTGTTTAGCACGTTCAATTGCGGCTTCGACTGCGGCAATTTCACCTGTTAGCAACAAATATGATTTGCCGCACATACCACGGGATAATCGCAGTTCTATTAAATCTACAAGCGATGTCTTGGCAGCTATATCAGCGGCAACGATTGCCGCGCAGGATGAAAATGTTTCGAGTACGCCAAGCGCGTTTGGACTGCCTACATCGGTAGTACCGTAAAGCGCTGTAAAGATGCTTTCGTGCGGATTGCCAAGCACGAACTTATCGATAAGCATATCGGGCATTCGCGTTGCCGCCGCATCAACCGACGCGCGCACAGCGCTAAGTTCGCCAGAGATTAGCACCATATATTTACCTGGGCATACGGTGGTAGCTTCGATTACCTCTACCTCGGCGGTTTTTACCATTATGTCAGCCGCGCGCATACCCGACGATACTGTTTTATATTCAACCATTGCAAGTGCTTTTTTCATTAGTTACACCTATTGTTTCTCGATTATTATTGCAGTCTTACCAACTGCGGTAACAACGCCGTTAACAGGAGAATGAAGCGCTACGCTTAAACCTTCGCCTGCGTTGGCAATTAGTTGTTTTTCACTAACCGTATCACCTTTTTTTACTATCGGCACACTTGGCGCGCCTACGTGTTGACTAAGTAATACCGTTACCTTTTTAAAGTTTGGTACCGCTTCAATTATGGGAGCGGGTTTGTTGTATTTTTTAAGTCCTATACGACTTGTAAGTCGTGACATTGGAACCTGACGAAGCGGTCTTTTGGGATTAACCACAGGAGGTTCTTTTTGCGGTTGCGGTTTAACTCCCGCTTTACGAAGTTCGGTCTTGCATGCCGCGAGCAACATTCTTGGCGACAGGTTTTGCACACATGAATACTGCTCACAAAGACCGCAACCCGAACAATACATCGCGTCTAAATATGGCTCCGCATCATTGGTAATGCCGTTAGATGCCACTCGCATAAACTCTGATGGGTTTATTGGATGACCCAAAAGATTACGCGAGCAAAGACTTGTGCAATAACTACATTGGCAACAAGCCGCCATAGCGCGTTTCATATCTATAAAGGTTTTAGATTGTCGTCTTATGATAAGTGGATGACTGCTTGGTAAAACAAGCACCGCATTTGTGGTTTTTGTTACTATGTTGGCTTTGCTACCTAAAGAACCCATCATAGGTCCGCCTATTATAAAGGCAGGGTCGGGTGTTGTAATATCGCCTGCAAGTTTTAAAACTTCGCCAATTGTTATACCTATAGGCACCCTAACTGTAACGGGATTTTGTACCTCGCCTGCTACCGTGACGTACTTGCGTGTTACGGGTCGTCCGTTTATAGCGCGGTAAAGGTTGTAAACCGTTTCGACGTTAAGCACCATAACGCCAACCGACAGCGGTATATCACCGGGTGGTACTATTCTGCCTGTAACCTCGTAGGTAAGAATAACCTCATCGCCTGCTGGATACACGTCATCTAAACGACAAATTTCTATATTATCAAAAAACTCTACAAAAGGTGTTATCGCCTGCGCAGTCTCGACATAAGACTTTTTAATTGCGACACAAACCCTTTTAGCGTTTACTGTTTTCGAGATTAAATCGAGGGCTTCAAAAATTTCGCTTGGGTGAGTTTCAAGCACCTGACGGTGCAGTTTAAGAAGCGGCTCACACTCAGCGCAGTTAAGAATAATAGTGTCGGCTTTCTCGCTTAGTTTTGCATAGGTAGGAAAACCTGCGCCACCTGCGCCTACGATACCATTTTCTTTTAATATGCCCTGAAGTTCAGTAAGTTTCATTTATTATAACTCCGGTAAACCGATTCCGTTATCTACAATACCGATTATAGCGGCATCAACAGGAGCGTGTTCTAAGTCGCAACCTATTCTTGCGGCAGAACCTGTCGCAACGAGTACAACCTCGCCAATACCTGCGCCTACGTTGTCGACAGCTACAATCTTTGCCTTGGGGTCGCCAAGTTTTTCAATAGGTTCAATAACCATAAATTTAGAACCTATCAATTTTTCATTTTTACGGGTAGAAACGATAGTTCCTACTACTTTTCCGACTATCATTCTAACAGTCCCTTTCTGATAAATTCGTTTTGCCCGAGGGCTTTGGGGAAGAGGAAGTTACCTCTTCCCCTAAAAATGGTTTACTTCAATGAGGGAAGAATTTTTTCTACGTCTGCGTGTGGTCTTGGGATTACGTGTGTTGCGATAACTTCGCCCAAAGAACCGGCAGATGAAGAACCAGCTTCTACAGCAGCTTTAACAGCGCCTACGTCGCCGCGTACCATTACAGATACAAGACCTGAACCGATCTTTTCTGTACCGATAAGCTCTACGTTAGCGGCTTTTACCATTGCGTCTGCAGCTTCAATTGCAGCTACAAGACCACGGGTTTCTACCATACCTAATGCTTCGAGTGCCATTTGCGTTTCCTCCTGTTTAAAATTTTAATTTATTAAATAAAATTTAATACAAAATTATTTAAGTGTGGGAAGAATCTTCTCCACGTCGTTGTGAGGTCTTGGAATTACGTGTGTAGCAATAACCTCACCCAAAGAAGTAGCAGATGAAGAACCTGCATCAACAGCGGCTTTAACAGCGCCTACGTCGCCACGTACCATTACAGATACAAGACCTGAACCGATTTTTTCTGTACCGATAAGTTCTACGTTAGCGGCCTTTACCATTGCATCAGCAGCTTCGATTGCAGCTACAAGACCACGGGTCTCTACCATGCCTAATGCTTCGAGTGCCATCTTTTTTACCTCCTTCTTTACAGGTTCTGCAGCCGGAGTCGCCTGTGGCGCTACCGGTTTTGCAGTTGTTTTATTAGCAGTTTGCTTGCTTGTTGTTTTTTTAGCAGTAGTTGATTTACTGCTTGTAGTTTTAGAAGTAGCCATTATTTTGTACCTACTTTCTTGTTCATTCGAGATGCGCTAAGGGCGAGTAATCTTTGCACTTCTTCGTGAGGACTTGCTATTACCGCATGCGCTACAGGACGCTTTATGGCGTTTGCCATTGCATTTTCTACTGCGGCAGTTACCGCAGAAACCTGACCTTCAACCACAACAGTTACAAGTCGACCGCCAAGCTTACGCTCCCAGGTTACAAACTCTACGTCGGCTGATTTGCACATAATATCAAGGCAATCAACTGCCGCCGTTACGCCCGAAACCTCTATAAGTCCGATAGACTTCATTGTTCTTACCTCTTAAAATTAGAATTTAGGAAGAATTTTTTCTACATCAGCGTGTGGTCTTGGAATTACGTGTACTGCTACAAGTTCGCCAAGACGAGAAGCGTTTGCAGAACCTGCTTCAACAGCAGCTTTTACAGCGCCTACGTCGCCGCGTACCATTACAGATACAAGACCTGAACCGATTTTTTCGGTGCCGATGAGTGTTACTTCTGCGGCCTTTACCATTGCGTCAGCAGCTTCAATAGCAGCTGTAAGACCGCGAGTTTCTACCATACCAAGTGCTTCTTTCATATCTTTTTCCTCCGAAAGTTAGTTTTTATCAAAAGCGTTTAATTTTAACATAGGTTCCGTTTGTTCTTCGGTTCTGGTAATAACGTGACTTGCAACCACGCCGCTTACGCCTTCTGCCGCAAGTTTTGCCGCTTCCATAGCCGCTTCAACTGCGTCAACCGAACCGCGAAACTTTATCGCTACAATAAGCGGAACCTCTAATTCATCGGCATTACCGGGCTTGTTTTTGTCGAAATTTTCAACCGTTACGTCTGCCGCTTTGCAACCTGCGTCGCAAGCAACAAATGCCGCCACAAGACCAAACACCTCAAGAATACCTGTTGCCATACTCATAGGTTTTCTCCTTATTTATTAACAACGGCAATTTTGAGACCTTCCATTTTAAGATTGGTCTTAAATGCGTCGTCAATTTGTTCAAGGGGATATTTGTGAGTGATGAGTTTTTCAATTGGAAGTCCAATTCCTTTAGCGCGCTTTAAGAAATCAAACGTGGTTGCATAATCGCGAAGGGTGTATACCCAAGAACCAACCGTTGTAATTTCTTTTGAGCAGATATCAAAGTGCGGATTGATTGTTGCATCGCCGCCATTGATAAAGAAGCCAAGTTCACAAAGACCGCCGCCGTTGCGAATAAATTTGTAAATGTTGCTGTGCGCTACGGGTGAACCTGTACACTGGAATGCAAAGTCGGCAAGGTAACCGCCAAATGCATCTTTAACACCATCTGCAAGCGCCTCTGCACCGCTATAATTTTTGAAGTTTACTACAGCGTTTGCGCCCATCTCTTTAGCAAAAGCCAAGCGTTTGTCTTCGCCGTCAACCGCAACAATGTTTTCGATACCCATTGTACGTAGAACGGCAATACAAATAAGACCAATAGGTCCGCAACCCTGTACTACAACGCGACTGTTGAAACGAAGTATGCCTGTTGTCTTTGCGCGTTCTACTGCGTGAATAAGAACTGCGCAAGGTTCGATAAGGATTCTCGAATCAAGGTCAAGATCGCTTACGTTAAATATAGTTGAACCGCCGCGAACCAAAATATAGTCGCTAAACCAACCGTTTAGGTGAACGTCATCATCGGGAAGAAGTCCGTAAACATCTGCGCCGCCAACGTTTTGTTTATTAAGGTCATACATTGTGATATCGGGGTTATCCTTAAATATCATACAGGTTACAACCTTATCACCTACGTTAAGAGGTTTGCCTGCTGAGTCAACTTTTACGTTTTTGCCCATTTTTACAATTTCGCCTGTACCCTCGTGACCGAGCGCTACGGGAATTAGACCAAATGGGTCGCGTTTATATTCATGAGCATCTGTACCACAAACGCCACAACCTTCAACCTTAACCAAAACATCATCGTCGCCAACTATTGGCATTGGATATTCTTTGATTTCGATTTTTTCAAGCCCTGTAAGCATTGCAACGTGCGCTGTCGCAGGAATAGCGCCGCTTGCTTGTGGAGCTACGGGAGCGCCGTTCATACTATCAAGCACCTGACGTACAATTTGCTCTATGTTGGAAGAATTTATATCCATTATAGATACTGTCCTTTCTCAAATATTTCTTTACCATAGGCGGCTAAAGCCGTATCTTGCTCTTCGCTACCGCCACTAACACCAAGACCGCCTATTATTTCACCCTGTTCGCTTTTTAGCGGTTCTCCACCGCCAAAAATCACGATTTTACCATTGTTGGTAAATTGTATACCGTAAAGCGAACCACCGGGTTGAGCTAAGGGTTTTAGTGCTTCGGTTGACATTTTAAGCGAGACCACTGTAAATGCCTTTTGCACCGCTATATCATAGCTTGCAATATATGCGTCGTCCATGCACTCTACCAAAACCGGATGCGCGGCTTTGTTAGATATTGCAACGACCGCCTTAACACCCATTTGCTCGGCGCGTTCACGTACCTTTTGCGATACCTTTTGCGCCGCGCTAAGTGTTATATCCTGAGGTTTGATTTTGCTTACCACCGCATCAACGATGGCCTGCATGGTTTGGTCATTCATTTTTATTTACCAAGCTGTGCAAGTACACGCTTTGTAATTTCGGCAACCATATCAGCATCAGAGTGACCGCATGTGCAGTTACCACCGCAACCGTGACAGCTGGGTTGACCTGCTTTAGCGTTGGGGCAAAGGTCTGCAGGATGTTTACCCTTAAGACCAAACTGACGGCGAATTTCGTAAAGACGTTGTACCTGTGACTCTGAAAGTTCTTTTGGACCGCCGAGTTGTTTAGAGATGTAAAGAAGTTTTGCGTAGAATTCTACTGATTCCATTTTGTGATATGCAGCAAGAAGCGAATCAGAGAATGTAAGCGCGCCGTGGTTTTCAAGAAGTACTGCGTCGAATGACTGCAAGTATTTTGAAACTGCGTCAGGAATTTCTTCGGTAGAAGGTGTGCCGTATTCAGCAATCGGCACGCAACCGAGAGCGATAACTGCCTCAGGCATAATTGGCTGTGTTAGAGGAATGCCTGCGATAGCAAATGCAGTTGCATACATAGGATGAGCGTGAACTACCGAGTTAACGTCAGGACGCTCTTTGTATACGCGCATGTGCATTTTGATTTCAGACGAAGGTTTGAAACCTTTGTTTGCCTGAATAACCTTACCGTCGCGGTCAACCTTACAAATGTATTCAGGGGTCATAAAGCCCTTACTAACACCTGTTGGTGTGCAAAGGAATTCGTTGTCGTTAAGCTTTACTGAAATGTTACCGTCGTTAGCAGCAACCATTCCTTGATCGTAAATACGCTTGCCTATGTCGCATATTTGTTTTTTGATTTCATACTCGTTTACCATGATTTTTTCTCCTTATTATTAAAATTTGATTTTAACCTATTATGATAATACCACCAAAAAGCAGTAATGTCAACACAAAAAAGATTATTTTTTTGGTTTTTGTTGTTATTTATGTGGTTTTATGTGGTTTTCAAGATGTTCGAGAACTTTGTTTATGCCCGTTCCCGTTTTAGAATCCACATAAAACACCGTTTCGCACCCCGAAAGCCGCAACCACTCTTCTGCCTGTGTTGGATCCGCCTTGTCACACTTGGTTACAATACCTATTACCTCTCGATTCACCATACAAGTAATGTTCGGTGGAAAGAGTGAGTATTGTTCATCGGCCGCTATAAGCAACGCTACAACGTCTGCCTCGTAGGAGTAAAGACAAAGCGCGGCGCCAAGGTCGTGATTTTCGGCATATTCGCCGGGGGTGTCTATCAAAAAATCGTCGTAGTTTACGTACTGTGTTTTATGATAGTGCGTTTTTTCACCTCTGAGCGCTTGGGTAAGCGTTGTTTTACCTACGCCGCTGCGCCCTATAAGAATTAACTTTTTCATCAGGTCTTGGTCACTTCACAAACTGAAAAACCTAATTTGTTTTGCACATAGTCGGTTATCGCTAAAAGCGACGCTTCAACCTCTGAAACGGTTCCTGTTAAAATTACCGTACCGCTAAAACGGTCGACAAACCCGAGTGTCGCGCCCGAAGATTTAATCGCTATATCGCCTGCAATAATCGCCGTTTCACTTGGTGATACAGTAAGAATTCCAATAGCGCCTTTGTGGTCTTCGGCAGGGTTTAGACCTAATTTTTTATAAAGTATTTCGTCGGGGTTAGCAATTATGTGCGCGAGCGTTATTTGTTTACCGGGGACAAGTTCTTGTATAATACGTGTCTTGTCATTATCAAAAATCATATTCACTAACCTCCTATCTGTACTTTTAGTCCAAACTGCTCGGCAGTTTGTTTAAGTATTAGCATTAATTCGTTTGTGGGTGGTTTTAAGTCACCCATAAAGTATTCACGACCAAGTCCCGCGTATTTATCGCGACCCATATTGTGATATGGCAGCAAGTGAATTTCATCTACGTTTGGCAACTGCGCCGTAAAAGCGGCAATCTCTGCGATTTCGGCTACCGTATCGTTAAAGGTAGGTATTACCGGAACCCTTACAATCATTTTTGAAGCTTCACTTGCTATAAGTTTTGCATTTTCAAGAATTCTATCATTTGGTTGATTTGTGAATTCTTTGTGTTTTTCACTATTTATGTGCTTAATATCCATAAGCACGGTATCAAGATAAGGTAAAAACCTTTTAATTACATCCGCGTGTGCTATGCCCGTGGTTTCTATAGCGGTGTTTACGCCGTTTTCTTTACACGCTTTAAGCAGCGCCACCGCAAAGTCGGGTTGCAACAAACTTTCGCCACCCGATAACGTTACGCCACCGCCCGAGCGATTGTAGTAAGGTCTATCTTGAAGTACTTCTTTTAAGACCTCTTCTACCGTAACGTCACGACCCATTGTTTTGGGTTTGCCGTTTTGTATCATCGTTTCAATCTCATACGATTGCGACTCGGGATTGCAACACCACCGACAACGAAGGGCGCAACCTTTTAAAAATACAATCGTGCGAATGCCCGGTCCGTCGTGGGTTGAAAAGCGTTGGATGTCAAAGATTCTTCCCCTTACAGAAAGATTGTCAGACATCAGAAACCTCCCTGCTCGGTACGACTTATAATGTCGTCTTGTAGTGAACGTGAAAGCGTTGTAAAGAGCGCGCTATATCCAGCAACACGAACAACAAGTGATTTGTATTTTTCAGGATTCTTTTGCGCATCGCGTAGCGTTTCGCGACTTACAACGTTAAACTGCATGTGCATACCCTTTTGGTCAAAGAAACCTCTAACCAACGCCACAAAACTTTCAAGTCCGCTTTGTCCCGCGAGTGCGCTTGGATGGAACTTCATATTAAAGAGCGTTCCGTTTGACGCGATAAAGTGGTCAAGTTTTGCTACCGAGTTTGCCGATGCGGTAGGACCTTTAATATCTCTGCCTGCCGCAGGACCAACACCGTCAGCGATTGGCGTGTATGCCGCTCTACCGTCGGGGGTTGCGCCCGTTTGAGCGCCTAACGGCACGTTTGCCGATACGGGATAAAGACCTGCTTGGAACATACCTCCGCGTGGGTTTTTGTAACTTTCAAGCGGTTTTGTATAGGTGTAGGCAACGTCGCGCGCAAAGGCGTCAACGTCGGTTAGATCGTTACCGTATTTTGGCAAATCTTCAATCATTTCACGTATCTCGCCATAGCGTTTTTTGTCCGCGTCGGGAGCGTTATTTTTAGATACCGCAAGATAAATTGACTTAATATCGTCTGCGGTAAGTGTCTTGCCGTCGGCTACCAATTTTTGAGCAACCGTTTTGGTAAGTCGCTCGGCGGTAGCGTTGTCTAAATCAAGACCAAAGTTGTTATCAAGCGCCGCTTTAAGTTCACAAAGTTTAAGTACTTTTTTATCGTATACAAGTGTTTTAACTGCAAGTAGCGCGTCGGTCATATTTGCTATACCAAAGCCCTGTGGACCCGTAAAGTTGTAAACCGCGCCGCCTTCTTGCAAGCTCTTGCCTCGACCGATACAATCTTCAATCATACAAGATTGATATGGCAGTGGACAACGGCGGGCGTGTGCTATATCTATTGCGTTGTCTGCGTTTACAAGCAGTTTTATAAAGTAATTCATCTGCGCTTTGTAAGCGTCGTAGAATTTTTCAAACGTAGTAAATTCGTGTAGTTCACCGGTTCTAAGACCTACCTGCACACCACGGTCAACACCGTTTGAAAAGACAAGTTCAAGCGGACGAAGCATATTAAAGAATGCGGCGTCGTGCCAACCGTCAGTTTTTGCAGGAGCTTGCGGCTCAACACAACCGATTATGTTGTAGTTTCTTGCATCCTCAAGCGTAACACCGCGACTCATAAGAGAAGGAATTATAACTTCATCATTGTAGTAAGCAGGTAATCCTACACCCGTGCGTGTTACCTCTGCCGCGCGAAGTAAGAATTCGTGGGGACTGCCGTTCCAAACTCGAACCGAGAAAGAAGGCATAGGCAACATTACGTGAAGCGTTGCGTTTATACACATAAACGATACGTCGTTTGTGGCGTCGTTACCGTATTTGTCCTGACCGCCTGCGATAAGGTTTTGGAACAAACTATATCCTGCAAAACCTTCGGCGGATGCGGCATCGCGAACCTTGTTAAGATCGTTAAGTTTTACCCAAATACAATCTATAAGTTCTTGAGCAAACTCGCGTGTAATTTTGCCTGAATTTAAATCTTTTTCAAAATAAGGATTCATATATTGGTCAAATCTACCGGGCGATATCGAGTGTCCGCTTGATTCAACCTGTAAAAGCATTTGCACAAACCAAAACGACTGACAAGCTTCGTAAAAACTTTCGGCGCCATATCTTGGCACTCGAGCGCAGTTTGCGGCAATTTTAAGCAGTTCTTCGCGGCGATTTGCGTCCAGTTCGTTTTCTGCCATTTGTTTTGCAAGCGTTGCATATCGGTCGGCGTAATTTATAACCGCCTCGCAACTGATTATTACCGCTTGCAAGAAAGCGCTACGCGAAGCGTAATCAGCATCGGCAACGTCAAGCGCATTGAGTGCTTCAAGCGCCTCGGCGATAATGCCCTTATAACCTACAGCCAGCACCTTGCCGTAATCTACAGTAAAGTGACCTATACCGTTATAAAAATAGTTACCAACCGTAAATATATTGTGTTCGATAGCGGTTAACGCCTCATGCGACATATAAGCCGTTGCAAGTTCGCTTGTGGTTTTACCCTTCCAGTAAGGATAAACCTCACGAAGTTTTGCCTTGGTTTCTTCCGATATATAAAATGGATCAGCGCTTCTTGTTGCAACGGTATCAAATTCTGCCTCTAACCATTCGTAAGAATATTCAGGAAAAACCTGACAACCGCGAGGCGCTTTTGAGTTACTGCCTACAATCAACTCTTCGGGTCGGATTGTAATAGGCAAATTTTCAAGTATATGCGCAAAAGCGCGAGCACGGCGAAGTACTATGGGTTGTCCTTCGGTTTGTTTATAACTTTCTGTAATAAGCACCGCGCGGTCGGCTTCAATCTCGGGCATCTTTGCATAAAGATGATCAATAAGACGCCCAATGCGTGGTGATTTTTCTATATTTTTTGTATATGTGTATGGCATAAGACAACACCTCACTTTACTAATTATCATAATATTACATCAAAACAACACAAAAGTCAATACCAAAACCACAAAAATAAAGACAAAATAAAGAAAAACAAAGATTTTTTATCCATGTTTATTTATTTTTTGTTGTTTTTTCTTTGCAAATGTGGTTTTTAAATACAAAAACAGACGTTTTTCTCCACCAAATCGAAAAACGTCTGTTAATAATATATATTATATATTTATATAAAATATTATTCTCCTTTATATTTACGTCGTGTTGCAAGTCCACCGCGAATATGCCGTTCACTCTTATTTTTTTGCAAAACCTCATCAACCTGCCTATGCAATTCACGATTTATATAATAGAGCCGTTCGGTCACATCCTTATGTACGGTGCTTTTGCTAATCTTAAAAACCTTTGCCGCGGCGCGCACGGTAGCGCCGGTATCAATTATGTGTTCACCTAAAACCACTGCTCTATCACGTGAAAAATCTCTCATACAATCTCACTCCTAATTAATTGTATGAAACGTTTATATAAATAATTACTTTTAAATTTTAAGACATATCGCACACGCTAACGCAATAAAATATAGCAATACGTTAAATTATTGATTTTTTATGCTAATAGCTATTGACATTTACGGCAGTTTAGTATATAATAAACTGCGTTGACGCTTTAAAGCGTTGC
>JAFYQN010000109.1 GCA_017559885.1 Clostridia bacterium | reverse complement strand
AGAATAGTTGTTGATGCTTTTGGTGGAGATAATGCACCGCTTGAAATTGTAAAAGGCGCTTCTGATGCGTCTATGCAATTTAAAGCCGAAATTACACTTACCGGTAATAAGCAAGAAATTCAAAAAATTATTAATGACAATAATTTAAAGTTTTTTGGCGAACTTATTATTATTGATACCGATGACGTAATTTCAATGCATGATGATCCAACAACAATTTTAAAAGCACATTCAAATTCTTCTATGGCGCTTGCGTTTAAAGAACTTTCTGAATCTCGTGCAGATGCATTTGTATCGGCTGGTTCTACAGGCGCAATAGTCGTTGGCGGTACCCTTATTGTTAAAAGAATAAAGGGTATAAAACGTCCTGCTCTTGGCGGTTTAATTCCATCACCTGATGGTCATTATATGCTAATGGATATGGGAGCTAACGCCGAGTGCAGACCTGAGATGCTTGCGCAATTTGGTGTAATGGCAAGCGTTTATCTTGAAAAAGTTGAGGGTATTAATAATCCCAAAATAGGATTGCTAAACATTGGCGTTGAGGATACCAAGGGTGACGAGTTGCGCGTTGAAGCGTATAAACTTTTAAAGCAAGCCCCAATTAATTTTATCGGTAACGTTGAATCTCGCGAAATGCCAAAAGGCGTATGCGATGCGGTAATTGCCGACGGTTATACAGGTAATATTGCGCTAAAACTTATCGAGGGTACTTCAATCACACTCTTTAAAATGATTAAAGGTGTGCTTTATAAAAACCTTTTGAATAAAATTGCCGCGTTAATTCTTAAAAAGGATTTATACGCGCTTAAATCTATGATGGATAGTTCAGAAGTTGGCGGCGCGCCACTTTTGGGTGTTAGTAAACCCGTAATTAAGGCGCACGGTAGTTCTGATGCAAAAGCAATTAAAAACGCTATTCGTCAAGCAATAATATTTACCGAAAAAGATGTTATTGCTACAATCAGTGAAAATATAATTAAATCGGAGTAATTTAAATGGAGTCGCTTGAGACAAAATTAAACTACAAATTTAATAATATAAACCTTTTAAAAAATGCGCTTGTGCATTCTTCATACGCTAATGAAGTTCGTGGAAATACTCATTCAAACGAGCGATTGGAGTTTTTAGGTGATTCGGTACTTTCGGTTATAGTTGCCGACCATATTTATCATAAATATCCACAAATGCCCGAGGGCGAACTCACAAGACTTAGAGCATCTTTGGTGTGCGAAAGGTCACTTTGCGCCTTATCGCGTGAATTAAACATAGGCGATTATCTTATGCTTGGTCGCGGCGAGGATAAAAATGGTGGTAGAGAACGTGATTCCATACTTGCCGATGCATTCGAAGCGGTTCTTGCAGCCATTTATCTTGATGGTGGAATGGATGCCGCTCGTACACATGTTATGAACACTGTTTTGCGTGATTTAGAACATCACGGAGACGAAGATTCTTTTAAAGATTATAAAACAACCTTACAGGAAATTATTCAACGTAATCCGGAAGAAAGTGTTTCATATGTTTTAATTGGTGAGTCGGGTCCTGACCACGATAAGCAGTTTACGGTTGCCGTACATCTTAATTCAAACATCATCGGTACCGGTGCAGGTAAAAGCAAAAAACAAGCCGAACAAATGGCGGCAAAACAAGCGTTACTTCTTATGGGTGAATCAGTATGAGTTTAACTCACGCCAATATTTCGATTTTTGTTCCCCATGTCGGTTGCCATAATATGTGCAGTTTTTGCAATCAACGATATATTACAGGTAAAAATACTGCGCCGCGTACACAAGATGTAATTGATGCTGTAAATATTGCGATTAATTCATCGCGATATGACCCGTCAAACACCGAAATAGCATTTTTTGGTGGAAGTTTTACTGCAATCAATCGTAACTATATGATCGATTTGCTCAAAACAGCACATTCATTTGTTGAAAAAAATCTTGTTTCGGGCATTCGTATTTCTACAAGACCTGATGCTGTTGATGATGAGATTTTGACTTTGCTTAAAAAATACGGAGTGACTTCTATTGAATTGGGAGCTCAAAGTCTTAATGATACTGTTTTAAAAAGTAATAATCGCGGACATACTGCAAGTGACGTTATTAATGCATCAAATCTTATCAAGCAGTATGGTTTTAATTTAGGTCTACAAATGATGACAGGTCTTTATAACGACTGCGATGAGTATGCAGTTGCTACCGCGCATGAAATTATTAAATTAAAACCACAAACTGTTCGAATTTATCCAACAATCGTACTAAAAAACACCGATCTTGCCGCGTTATATATTGATAACATATATAAACCGCAAACACTTGAAACGGCAACAGAATTGTGTTCTAAATTGCTTTTAATGTTTGAAAAAGAAAATATTAAAGTCATACGATTAGGATTACATTCAATCGAAAAAGATAGTTATATCGCAGGTCCGTGGCATCCTGCTTTTAGCGAACTTTGCTATTCCAAAATATTATTAAACAATGCTAAACAACTGTTGACCGAAAAGGGAAGTTACATACTATATGTTAACCCGTCATCAATTTCAAAAATGATTGGTCAACATAAGGAAAATATAAACGCTTTAAAAATACTCGGCTTTGATTGTGTTGTAAAATCCGATGCTTTACTTTCGGATTATGAAATCAAGGTCGAAAGGAGATAAAAATGCTTTTAAGTTCTATACAAATTCAGGGCTTTAAATCTTTTGCCGATAAAACCGTTTTAAAATTTGGTCGTGGTATTACTGCGGTCGTTGGTCCTAATGGTAGTGGTAAAAGTAATATTTCAGACGCTGTACGTTGGGTTTTGGGTGAACAATCAACCAAAAGTCTTCGTGGTCAGTCGATGGAAGACGTAATTTTCGGCGGTACTGATACTCGTCGTCCTCACGGTTTTTGTGAGGTAACGCTCAACATTGATAACGCTGACCGAACCCTTAATTTTGATAATGATTTTGTATCTATTACACGTAGATTTTACCGTTCACACGAAAGCGAGTATCTTATAAATAACGTTTCGGTTCGTCTAAAAGACGTGCACGAATTGTTTATGGATACAGGTCTTGGCCGCGATGGTTATTCGATGGTAGGACAGGGTAAAATTGATAATATTATCGGTACTAAATCGGACGAACGACGCGATATTTTTGAGGAAGCGTCGGGTATATCAAAATACCGTTATCGCAAAACCGAGGCGGAGCGTAAACTTACCGCCGCCGAGGATAATTTGTTGCGTCTTAAAGATATTCTTGATGAACTTGAATCACGCGTAGGACCTTTAGAAGAGCAAAGCAAAAAAGCCGAAAAGTTTTTGTCTCTCGCCGAGGATAAAAAGCAACTTGAAATCGGTCTTTGGCTTTATACTCTTAATAATTCAAAAGACGCGTTGCGCGCACAAGAAAGCAAAATCGCAACCGCGCAAATGCAATATAAAGATATTGAGAATGCTCTTGCTGATTTTGATTTAAAATCCGAACAAAACACCGCTCAATTTACATTAATTACTTCTAATATTGAAAATATTCGTCAACAAATTTCTGCTTCAAACGAAGAAATTCTTAAATTTGAAGGTGAAATTTCGGTTCTTAATAACGATATTTCTCATAATGAAGAAACGGTAGAACGTCTTACTGCGGAAAAATCTGCTTTAGAAGAGTCTGATACTTCCGCAAAGGAAGAAATTGCAAACAAACGTGAGCAAGCCGCACAAAAAGATGAATTAATTAAAGAATTAAATCAAAAACTTTCAAATCTTGAAAGTAATCTTAACAATCTTTTAAGTGATAGCGAAAGCATTTCGAGAAAAATTGAAGATCAAATTAAAGCGCTTAATTCATTATCGGTTAAGAGTTCTGATTTACGAGTTGAAATGACAACTTCAAATACCTCTATTGAAGAAATTAAATCACGTCGTGGCATTGTTGAAGATTTGATTAAACAAAATGAGTCTGAAAAAGACGTTTTAAACATTGATTTTAACGAAACCAAAAATCTTTTAGATAAAACTGAAGAAAATATAACTTCTTTACAAAATTCCATAAAAGGTTATGAGCTTCGTCTTGAAAATCGTAATGCAGAATTAAAAGAACTTACCGACAAGAGTAATGAATTGCATCTTGATATCGAGGCAAAACGTCGTCGCGTTCAAATTCTTACCGAACTTGAAAACAGTATGGAAGGATTTTCACACGCTGTTAAAAAGGTTGTTTCTGAATCAGAAAAGGGAATTTTACGTGGCGTTCACGGCCCAATTTCAAAACTTATTTCCGTTGACAAAAAGTATTCGGTT
>JAFYQN010000108.1 GCA_017559885.1 Clostridia bacterium | reverse complement strand
ACAAAGGTTATGACTCTATCTATACCGACGATCGAGAAACAGTTGTATCAAATATATATACAGACTATGAAAACGTCACTGATTTTGCAAAAGAACCAATTCTTTGGGCAATTGAAAAAGGTGTAATCACAGGTAAAACCAATACTACAATTGATCCACAAGGCAACGCGCAAAGATGTGAAGTTGCAAAAATTATGTATAATATTTTCTTAAACGATATATTTTACTAAAACAAAAAATCCCCGAATTATCGGGGATTTTTTTATTATCTTATATCATACACACTGCGGAGTTTAATGGTTTTTGGCGTGCCTTCAAGTATTTTTACCGTCTTGCTACCTGCATTCATATCAAAATAGTTATCACTTAAGATAAAGTCGCTATCAGGTGAATCTATCTCAACGCTTCTTGCGTATGCATTTGCATATACTGTAATTTCATTACCATTAATCTCATAAGTAAGATTTGGATTTACGAAATTAAAGTGTTTGGGAACGGTAAATAATACGGTGCCTTCGGAAACAACATTGCCGTCTACAACAAATGAGAAACTAAGGTAGTTGTTTTCAACGTCGGTTTTGTTAAAGTCAATATTATCAATCCAGTAAGTATCAAGCGCAGGTACAATAACATTTTGACTACCTGTCATAATGATTTTGCTATCAGCAGAACGAAGTTCCCAATTAATAACGCCACTTACATCGTTTGTCGTTTCGTTAGCGACTACGATTCGTGCTTGTGTGCTATAGTCATAGAAATCTTGTTGCATTACAACATATGGACGAGTTGTGGTTTCACCAATTTCTCCACAAGAAATCATAACAGGTGCAAAGAAACGTTTTGCAACATATTGTAGAGCTTTATATCTACCATAGTAGTCAATACTTGACCAAGACGCAACCGGCCAAATATCGTTAAGTTGCCAGTAAAGCGCGCCCATACATCTGCCGCGATGCCTACGCATATGTTCAACACCGTAACGAATTGCTTCGGCTTGTAAAAGCTGTGAGGCATAAAGCAAGGTACCAAAATCGGTGGGGTAGAGGAAGGTGTCGCCAAGATAGTTAAGAATCTTTTTATTAGCGCCCTTGCAACGTTGGTGCATTTCAAAGGTTCGGCTAAATATATTTCTGTCTTCGGGTATTGTAAATGAATTTACCGTCTTTTCGCATGGGAACGATTCAAAACCAAATTCGCTTAAATATCTAAAGAAGTGATTTCTATATTCAGTAAATGGAAGATTGCCATGCCATACCTGCCAATAGTGACAGTCACCATAATTTTCACCACGCGGATCAACAAAACCACCGCCTGAGCTTGGTGAGGAAGAAATATATGGAATATAAGGGCAAACGTCATCAATAATCTTTGGTATAATTCTTTCAAAGAGTTTTAAATAAACACGTTTACGAGTGTTTTGAGAAGCATCGCGCCACCAATATTCAATACCTTCTTCAATTTCATTGTTACCCGAAATAACAGCTAAAGATGCATGATGACGTATTCTTTTTAGGTTTTCTTTAATTTCTACTTCAACGTTATCAAAGAACTCTTTGTAACCGGGAATTGCCATACAAGCAAACATAAGGTCGCAGAACACAACAAGACCATACTCGTCACAGGCGTCAAAGAAATCTTTGTGGGGATAAATACCGCCGCCCCAAACACGAATAGCGTTAAAGTTACAGTCGTGACACTGTTTTATTAAATTAAACGTTCTTTCTCTACTATAACGTGAAAAAATGTTATCTTCGGGGATATAGTCGGCGCCCATTGCAAAAAATCTAACGCCGTTAACTTCGTGACAAAAACTTTCTCCCCATTGGTCGCGCTCTTGTATGAGTTTCATTGTACGCAAACCAATACGTTTTATATCATTGTCAACAACCGTGCCGTTTTCAAGAAGTTCTACATTAAACGTATAAAGATTTTGTTCCCCAAAACCGTTTGGCCACCAAAGTTTCGGATCTTGGATTTCGCTTTCAACGTTTACAGGAACCTTAAATTCACAACCGCAAGGAGCAGTAACAGTAACAACGACGTCAGCAACGTTTTTTTCGGTTATAACCGTGGGTGTTACAAACACCTTGCCATCTTCGTGACGTTGGGTTATGTGTACTTCATTTATACGATCGCTATCAACGGTGAGTAGATAAATATCTTTCCAAATGCCCGCGTCAGGAAGTCGAGGACCCCAGTCCCAACCAAGCATACAACTCGCTTTACGGATGTGCGCCATACCTTTAAGACTATCACCATTACCGGGCACAGGATCTTTTTGATTCATCTCGCGAACAAATTTGTTGGGTGAGAGAAACGTAAGTTTAATTTCGTTTTCACCATCAACAAGCGCATCGGTAACGTTAAATTCATAGCTACGATGCATATTATCGGTGTAAGCGATATGCTTGCCGTTAATATAAATATTACAAAGAGTATCAAGACCTTCACAACGTAAAATAATTGGAAAATCGGGTTTTGAAAAATTAAATTTTCTCGAAAAATCAAAATCATTTTCAAGTATGTCGGTTGCCTTTAGTTCGTTTGCACGATAGTAGGGATCTTCCATAAGTCCGTTATCAAGCAAGAAAGAATAAACTGAACCGGGAATATTGCCTTGGCAGTTATATTCGCCACCCGACATATTCCAAACACCATTAAGTAAATATTTTTGCATAACGATACCTCGTTTCAAAATAATTTATATAAGTAAATTTTCATCGCTAAAAATTTTTATATTATTAGGATTATTACAACAAACAGCGTAACATAAGTCACTGTTATTAACAGTAATTATTCCAACTGTTGTGTTGCTGTTAATCTCGATTTTTGATGGATTAAATACCTCATCATCACTCGATTTGAAAATACTTTCCTTTGCGCACCAAGATTTCATTAAAAATTCATTTTTTTCTTTATCACTCTTTAATTTATATAAAGAAATTTCATTTTTAGTAAGAATTTTATTAGCAAAATTTGGTGGAAAAGTATGATTTATATTTTCTATATCTACACCTACAGGTCTTTTTGATACTACAACAGCAACTGCATCATTACAATGTGACAAACTAAAAAAGCAGTCGTCACAATGCCATTTACCGTTTTTATCAACCTTAAACGAAATTTCGTTTATATCTAACCCATAGCTATGTTTTAAGGCGTATTCTAATAATTTCCATACATAATAACGTTGACGTTTTAATGAATGATTTGTGGTTTTGTCAATAAGATTTTGTCGTTCAACGGGTAAAACATTACTAATTT
>JAFYQN010000107.1 GCA_017559885.1 Clostridia bacterium | reverse complement strand
TGAATCAAATCATATACAACAGGAGGTAATTCTATGGATTTTATCACATTTATTTCTTTGTTTATTCTTCTTATACCTTTGGTGTTGTTTATAATTTTTAAGCCGGTAATGGAAGATAAGAAAGTTCGAAATAACGTAATGAACTCTGATCCATTAACGCAACACTATTGCTTTGTTTTGAATTGTAATCAGTTAGAGGCAATCGAACAACTGACTATCCATAATATCGAAGATACTCTTGAATATACATTTGATGCAGATTGCCTAACTATAGTTTTTTCGCACTTAGGCGCATCGATAGAACATCAGCTCTTTTTCTATGTTGTTGAAAACAAGACTTATTTGAAGGTAAGCAGAGTAAAGTTTATGCACAGCAGGAGCAATAT
This sequence comes from Clostridia bacterium, assembly GCA_017559885.1. GTDB lineage: Bacteria > Bacillota > Clostridia > Oscillospirales > Acutalibacteraceae > UBA737. The sequence goes on along the minus strand of JAFYQN010000107.1, from coordinate 2,387 downwards.
TCCGTTGATGATTAACCGCTTCTTTATTGAGAAAATCGGTGCAGTTCCTGTAGATTACTCTTATTTTGTGTCTTCTATTTGCACCCCCAGATCCTAAAAATGCACCCCCTAAAATGACTTTGCACCCCCCTTACTTCAAAAGGGGGTGCATTTGTATTAAAATTAGGGTTAGTCTTCAAAAACACAAGCTTATCTTAAAGGTAGGTTTGTGTTTTTTTGTTTTTTATATTATTGCTTTTGCCTTGACTTTTCTTATATATAATGTTATAAATTTTCATAGTCATAATGTTAATAAGAGGTATCAATATGGAAAAATCCGTTTCGCTTAAGGGTAAAATTATTGCTTTGGTTGTTTCGGCTATTGCCGCTTTGCTTGCGGTAGCGTTGGTTTTGGTTATTGTTTTGTATCCGCCGTCGGATGCTTTTACATCAAGCAGTGGCATTCAAGGCGTTGTAAGTGATATTGAGTCTACGCCTCAAAGCATAGTTTCAAGCGACAATACCGTTGTTTCAAGTCAGGAATCGTCTGATACGTCAAGCGAAACGGTTACCTTGCCACAAAACGTTCCTTCAGACCTTGTAAGTGTTTCGCCTATGAAAAGCAAGCACCCTGTGCCCGACGATGCAAATGAATTTAACATAACGCTATCGTTTTTAGGCGATATGATTCTTGCTTCAAACAACTATGACCAATCGGCAGGCAGTTTTAACTCTTACGCCGCGTCACACGACCCAAGCTACTTTTTGGAAAAGGTTCGTCCTGTGTTAGAGGCAGATGATTTTACAATCGCAAACGTTGAAAACGTGTTTACCGACCGTCAACTCACCCCAGTTTACAAGGATTATTCTCCTGCTTTTTGGTTTGGCTCTAAAGCTTCAAATATAAATATACTTTCCCTTGCGGGCGTAGAAGGCGCAATGATTGCAAACAACCATATCCGCGATTACGGAACCGAGGGCTATAATGACTCGGTTCAAGCCATAACGGGAGCCGGTATGGTATACGGTGACGCAAGTCGTATAATGTATTTTGAAAAAGGCGGATACGTTATAGCGGTAGTTTCCTCGGGAATGTGGGGAGAATATCAAGCAAATAATATTGTAAATCTTATAAAAGAGGCCGAACAACACTCGCATTATCAGGTTGTAATCTTCCACGGCGGCACCGAAAAAATTCACGAACCTGAAGAGTGGAAACGTCGCGCCGCGAGGAAACTTGTCGACAACGGCGCCGATTTGGTTGTGGGCGGTCACCCACATGTATTACAACCCCGTGAAATTTACAATGGAGTAGAAATAGTTTATTCTATAGGTAATTTTTGTTATGGTGGTCATAGACGTCCCGAAAACAGAACCGTAATTTACCAAATGAACCTTACTATTAATAAAGAATTAAATTTAATATCAAGCAGTTCAAATATGATTCCTTGTTATGTATATACAGGCAGCGTTAATAACTTTCAACCTGCAATAATCGAAGACGGTGACCCTATAAAGCAACGCATTCTTGACTTTATGGATGCAAAAATCGCCTCTCCTGTATAAAAGTCAAACCCCCGTTTTGAACGGGGGTTTTTATTATTTAGATTTTATTGTAATATTAAGTGGTTGGTTAGCAAACACGGGGAATGTTATGTGTTTGTATTGGAAACCGCCTACGGGGTGAAAGTGTCGTTTTTCATCGGCAGGGTCAATGGTGTATTCGCTATTAAAACAAACCGACAACATATCTTTAAAAATAACCTCATTTTCAGCAAGGTCTACGCTATCGCTACTTTTGCTTACTATTGGCAATATGTATTCACTATCTTCTTTAGACAAAATGCTAATATTTATAGCGTCATCGCAAAAATCATATTTAATTTCAAAACCGCTTTTCTCACTTGTTGCGGTTATGGTGTATCCGTCTTGTTTAAGTTCTACCGTTTTGTCGGTGTCCGAAATACCAAGACGCGCCGTATTACAAATTTCATTATCAACGTGACGCTGAATTTGCATATTCATAGGTTCGGTAGTAACAAAACGATACATTGTTGCCGCCATAACTGCGCCATAATTTTTATGATAAAGCATACTTATCGCGCCGCCGCCTGTTTCACAAGCCGGATAGATATGCGTATCGCAAGCGTTAACCGTTGCTGTAAAATCGCCTTTGGTAACGGTATAAAGATATCCGTTTTGATATGATTTTACGCCCTCAATTTCGCGTGGTAATTTAGCGTCTAAACAAGTTTCAAACTCGTCGCCCATTTCAAGATACAAAATTGCAAGTGATTTTACCTTGTCAAACGCATGGTGAATACAAGCAGGTTCGTCTGCCGCGTGGTACATAAGACCGCCATAAAGTCGACCGTCTACTGTGCAACGCTCAAGCAACTCTATATTAC
>JAFYQN010000106.1 GCA_017559885.1 Clostridia bacterium | reverse complement strand
CATAAAAATGCGGTGGCATATTGTCTGAAATTGTTGCGCCAAACAAATCAAAGAATGAAAAGTCGTGCTTAATCATATCGTAACCCCAAGAAGATATCATTTTAATATCTTCGGTTACCTTTTGCTTGGTGTATTCGTGTGTGGGGTCCATTACAATAGCGTTTTTGCTATAAGTACTATCGTAGCACGCCTCGGCAGGTACGTGTGAAAGAGTAAGCAAGGGTCGCATCCAAATACCTGCGCGACAATCAAGTTTATGTATTTTTTCGGCAGTAGATTGCATAGATGCAAAATTTTCATTGGTAAGATTCCAAGGTCCACCGTTATACTTACCCTTTGCATGAGCAATTTGCCAACCGTCGTCAATGGTCATTAAGGGTTTGTTTTTAAACCCTTTTGTAAGCGCACTTAAAAACCGCGCTTCTTGAAGCACCACTTTTTCCTCTATTGCGCCGTATGCCCAATACCAATTGTTAAGTCCGTAAACAGGTTCTTTTGGAAGATTGGGTTTGTCACACATACATTTGCAAAACGCCTGTGCCGCACGATACATATCTTCACCGCTTGCACCCTTACGGCAAACAACCTCGGCGCACAAAAGTTCAGCGCACTCTACACCGCTTTTACCGTTGCGAACGTCAAGAAGCAATGTGATTCCGTACGGGTCGGCAAACCAGTTTGCAAAACTGTTACAACCCGTTTTAACGCCATAACCGTGCAAACACTCGCCGTCGTTGGTATAAAAATACCAAGGCATTGAAGCATGAGGTAAAAAAGCGTGCCAATTCACATCGTCGGTTGCGCTACGTTCAACCGCATCACCAATCATTGTGTTAACATCTGAAATATCACCATTCCAACGCAAACGAATATATTTTACCTTGTCGCCGTTTGGATATAGACGTATACTTAAAACGTCATTTTTCACCGTAAATTTTACTTCGGCGCAAGTATCGTTAACAGTACCCTTTTCTTCAAAACGAAATGGTGAATTCTCGGTTTGAATTTTAATGTCATCAGGGGTTCTTATAATATCTAAAAAAGTATTTTTCACACTTAACACCTCGTGTAATTTTATAAAATAATTTTACATTATAGCTATTAAAAAATCAATACCAATTATTAAAGCCGATACTTGCAAGTATCGGCTTTAAATTATTTTTTACCTCTTTTAAGTTCAAACTTCACATCGGCCTCCTTTGCAACGTCAGGCGAGTGTGTAACGATAATTACGCATTTACCTTCATCGGCAAGGCGACGGAATATTTTCATAATTTCATCCTGCGTTTCACCGTCTAAGTTTCCTGTTGGTTCGTCGGCTAAAATTATTTGGGGATTGTATGAAAGCGCCCTCGCTATCGCACCTTCTTTTGCAAAATCATACGAAAATGGTAAAACTATTTCTTTGCGAATATATGGTAATTTTGTAAACAAATTGTAAATCAAAAAGCCACACCGCTTAAGATGTGACTTTTGAAATAACATTTGCTATATATTCGGCATATTCACGGCACAAATTTTCATTTTCACACTCTACCATAATGCGTACTACCGGTTCGGTTCCGCTTTTTCGAAGCAAAACTCTACCTTTACCGTCAATCTTTTGTTCAATTTCTTTTAGTGATTTTTGCACAAGTTTATCGGTTGTTGCTTTTTCTTTATCATTTACGTGCACGTTTTTTGTAAACTGCGGATACAAAAACACTCCCTCACAAAGTTTTGAAAGCGTTGCTTTTTTGTCGCATAATTCTTCGGTTATCATAATTGCGGTAAGCAGTCCGTCACCTGTTGTGGCATATTTTTTTATAATAATGTGCCCTGATTGCTCACCGCCTAAATCATAATCGTTTTGTTGCATGCACTCATAAACAAAGCGGTCGCCAACCGTGGTTAAAACGCAGTTTATATCCTCTTGTTTTAAACTGTTAACAAAACCGTTGTTAGACATAATTGTGGCAACTACGGTATTGTCGTTTAACATATCCCTACCCTTTAATCTCTTTGCCAAAACGTACATCATCTTATCGCCGTCAACCACGTTGCCTTTTTCATCTACAGCAATACAACGGTCGCTATCCCCGTCAAAAGCAAAGCCGACGTCTAAATGGTTTTGTCTTACCAACTGACAAAGATTTTCAATGTGGGTTGAACCACAATCATCGTTTATGTTTGTACCGTTTGGTTTGTCGCCTACCACGAAGGTTTTGGCGCCCAAAGCATCAAATACCGAACGGGCAATGCTCCACGATGCGCCGTTTGCGCAATCAAGACCTATTTTTAAATTTTTATAAGAATGTGACGCAAGTGATATAAGATAGCCGATATATCGGTTTCTACCTGAAACATAGTCCACAACAGCACCGATTTCTTCGCGCAATGCAAACGGCAAATCGGTATGTCCGCCGCCTAAAAAATCAAGTTCGCCGTCAATGTATTTTTCTATTAAATCGGTAATTTTATCGTCTATTTTTTCGCCGTAACGATTTATAATCTTTATTCCGTTGTCGTAAAAAGGATTGTGTGACGCGGTAATCATAACGCCGCAATCAAACCCTTCCGTTCGCGTTACGTAAGAAACGCTTGGTGTTGTAGTAACGTGCAAAATGTACGCATCGCCGCCCGATGCAATTATGCCTGAACACAAGGCATATTCAAGCATATAACTCGACCGTCTTGTGTCCTTGCCTATTACCACCTTGGTTTTTTGGTTTGTCTTTTCGGTTTTACAAATAGGCGATTTAAAATACCACCCCAAAAACCTGCCTATTTTGTATGCGTGTTCGGCAGTTAGATTTACGTTTACCTCGCCTCTGAAACCGTCGGTACCAAAATATTTATTGCTCATAAAAACAAAACCTTCTTTCGCATAATAGTATGCGAAAAAAGAGGTAATAAATGCAAAAAGAGCCGAATAAAATTCGGCTCTTAAAAATTATTCTTTTGAAATTTTACCATAAAGTGGAATATCGGTATCGCGCTTGGGTTCACGTGAAGGAACGCTTGCTACGGTATTCGACGGTTTGCGACCGCCACGGTCATTTCTACGACGACCGCCGTCACGACGTGGCATATTGGGTGTGCCGCCTTCGGGGAAGATTACCACGCGACGATTTTTACCCTCACCGATAGAAGCAGAACTTACACCCTCGATTTCTTGAACTGCTGTGTGAATTATACGACGCTCGTAAGCGCTCATTGGTTCGAGTGCGCGATTACGAGAGTTGCGTTTAACCTGCTCAGCAACGCGAGTAGCAAGTGAGCGAAGTGTTTGCTCGCGCTTTTCACGATAATCGCCAATGTTAAGTGTTATTTTAAAATAACCGCCTGCATTGTTTGCCGCAAGTGATACAAGATGTTGAAGCGCGTCAAGTGTTTCACCGCGATGGCCGATTACTACGCCAAGGCCTTCGCCTTCGAGTACGATAAGCGCGCTGTTTTCACGAACTGCCGCCTTAACATCAATATTTTCACAACCAAGATTTTTAAGTATAGCGTTAAGATATGCTATCGCCTTGCCTGTTGGTGATTCGGCAGGAATAAGTGATTGATCAACAGTCTCAATCTCGGGTTCCTGTTTCTTTTCTACCTTGGGTTCTGGCTTTTTAACCTCTGTTTTTTCGGGTTTTGCCTTCTTTTCGGTTTTGGGAGCGTTTTCGCTCTTTTGATTTTGTTTACCTGTCTTTTTGTTTGGTTTGTCGGGACGTTCTACGTACGCCTTAACTTCGGCCTGTGAACCGCCAAACAAACCCAATACCTTCTTTTTAGGAAGTGAAATTATTTCAAACTGTACGTCTTCTTCCATTTTTGCGCCAAGTCGCAATATGGCATCTTCTTTTGCTTCGTCAACTGTACTACCGAAGCCAATTGCTTCTTTAATCAAGAAAGGGTTCCTCCTTATAATTATTCTTCTGTCTTAGTTTTAAACTTTTCAATTTGCTTTGCTTCAAAATCGCATTGTTTGGTAAGTTCTTTAGCGCGTTCGCGTGCAAGCATTTTGTGCGGACCATACCAAAGTTGTACGCCCGATTGCACAAGGCCGCCTATAAGTGATGAACAAATCCAGTAAAAACCAACGCCGCCCGGCAAACTGAAACCGATAAATAAAGATATAAGCGGCATCATAAGCATCATACCCATCATAGAGGGCGCGTCAGGGTTGTTGATTTTATTAACCTTAGCAGAAATAAGACTTGTTATCATCTGCGCCAAAAATGCGCCTACAGGTATAAGCCACAACAATTCAAAGTTGTCAAGAATGTCTATGTTGAAGTTAGGTGTTTTTGTAAGGTCAAGATCATCAATGTTAAAAAGATTAAAGTTTATATGGTTTTCCTTGTCTATTTTGGCAAGTTCTTTAATATCTTCTTCAATCTTTTCGTATGTCTTGGGTTTTAACACTACTTCAAAAATATTATCCTTACCCTCTTCGGTAACCTCTTGTCTGATGTTGCCTATAATAATAAGTTCTTTGTTTGTTACGTTGATTTTGTCCCAACCCAAATCTTTTAAAGTGTAACCTTCGGGTAATTCTAATTTTTCTTTGCTAACTGCTGTTTTAACTTCGGTGATAACGTCGTAAATGTTTTCAACATTTTTTGAATCTGCGCCTGCCATATAGGTAAGCGGAGACAAAATAAGTGAGTAAATGCTCATCATAAGAACAAGACGGATAATCATAGGCAAACAACCGCCCGCCATAGAAACGCCCTCTTGTTGATAAAGTTCTTGTTGAGCCATAGCCATTTTTTGACGATCATCACCATATTTTTTGCGAAGCTCATCAAGTTTTGGTTTTATACGCATCTGTTGAACAGATGACTTTTGACTTTTAATACTAAGTGGAATCAACGCAAGGTTGATAAGAAGGGTAAAAACTGCAACCGCTGCGGCGAAATCATTGCTGAAAATATCAGCCAAAAATTTCATAACGTAGCCAAGCGGTATATTTACAACGTTAAATATTGAACCAAAAATTCCTGTCATAATTTAACACCTTTAATTTCATATTTATTTTTCTTTTTTAGGCGGAACGGGATCGTAACCACCTTTGCATAACGGATTACACCTCAAAATTCTGTAAACTGATAAAATTAAACCTTTAGATGCGCCGTGTACGGTAATTGCCTCTACCGCATAAGCCGAACAACTTGGTGTAAAACGGCAACAAGGAATCTTGTGAGGTGAAACATATTTTTGATAAAATTTAATAAGCCATAAACACAAACGGCTAACGGGATTTTTTATTCTATCCATAAATCTTGTTTTCGGAGTAATTTTTGCATTTCTAATGCAACTATATTACTCTTTGTGTTAAGGATTCGTGTGCGCGCAACCACAACGCAGTCGTACCCCAACGGCATGTGCGGCGCGCAAACATCAAAGGCCGCAGTTATAACGCGTTTTGCGCGATTACGGCTTACAGCGGTGCCTATTTTTTTACCCGCTGTAATACCAAGGCGCAACTGTTCTTTTCTGCCTTTACATACGTAAAGCACAAAATTTGGGGATACCAACGAAACACCACGTGTATATGCGCGATGAAATTCCCAATTCTGTTTAAGTTTTCGGTAGACTCTCATAATCTCACCAAATAATCATAACTAAAAGTAAAAGCCACTTCCATGTGGCTTTTTCTTTAGTAAGTTAATT
>JAFYQN010000105.1 GCA_017559885.1 Clostridia bacterium | reverse complement strand
TTTTGCAACTTGAAGGGAGATAAAAGAATGAAATATTATAAAACGTCAAATTTTACAAAGGCAATTACCTCTACAGGTTTTGTTACAGTTGTTGCCTGCGCGCTAATCGCCGTTGGCGCGCTTGCGTGGTTTGTTTTTTCTCGTGATAACAACGTCACGGAAGCACCTTCCGAAAACAGTTCGTTAGGTGAGGAATATCCAAGCGTCGACAACTCATATAATAGCAAGGTAGAAATACAACAAGAAACTGTTGACGACACCGCCGACGTTAATGATACGGTAAGCGACGTGCCATACGAAGACGAAGAAAGTGAAATCGAAAGCGAAATCATTGTTGAAGAACCAACCTATGTTTTACCCGTAACGGGAAATATATCTAAAGGATATAGCGATACCGCGTTGCAATACTCGGTAACATACGGCGATATGCGACTTCATACAGGCGTTGATATTTTATGTGACGCAGGCAGTAACGTTAAATCCGCCGCAGACGGTACAGTTAAATCGATTGTAGACGATGCAAATTTTGGCAAGGTTATAACAATCGATTACCAAGGCGGTATAACAATAAAATACTGTGGTATGGATAAAATTCATTTTAGCGAAGGCGATACCGTGCTTGCAGGCGACGTTATAGGTACAACCGGTAATATACCAAGCGAATGCGCCGACAACCCCCACATTCATATTGAAGTTTACGTTAACGGTAAAAGTGTTTCACCGCTTGAAGCGCTTGGATTTGAATAACCTGCCCTCGAAATATTCGTTTAGGGGCGCAAAAAATGAGCATAAGGTAAATTGCCTTATGCTCATTTAAATTTATTTAATATACGCTTCAAGTCGGTAAATTGGCAATCCCTGTGACACAAATTTTTCTTCATATTCGGTCATTATATTACCTTCAAACTTACTGTTATGTAAATCAAGCGTTACGTTTTTAAGCGCAAAACCGTTTTGAGAAAATTCTTCAATAGAAAATTCAAAAAGTTTCATATTATCGGTTTTTTGATGAATTTCGGCGGTGGGTTTCATAATACGCTTGTATATTTCAAGAAAACCGTGATGTGTTAAACGGTGACAAGCGTATTTTTTCTTTGGAAAAGGACAAGAAAAGTTAAGAAAAATTTGTTCTATACTTTCGGGTTGTATGTGCCTTTCAAGGTATTCGGCGGTACATTTTATAAAACGAACATTTTTAAGACCCATTTTTTGCGCTAACTCGCATGCCGATACAATAACGTTTGCCTCGCGTTCAACCGCAATTAAATTAATTTCGGGGTGTGATGCCGCAAACTCACAGGCAAATTTACCCTTGCCGCAACCAACCTCTAAATAAAGCGGTTGACTTTTTTCAAACCAAGAATCAAAGTCAATATAATCTTTGTCGTATATTGCAGTTTTAAAATTGCGGTCTTCGATAACACTTGTATATAAGTATTCACTCACAGCTTCTAATCGCTCGGTTAAATACTTTTTCTTTTTCATTCTCATAATTTTTCACCAATATAAAAATAAAACGTAGGGGTCGACACAAACATCGACCCACATAGATTATTTATTAAGATTTTCTAATTTTGCTACGGCTTTATCGAGATAGTTTTCATTAAAATGTTCGATACAGCCGTTATCAACCATTTGAGTAAGTGAAATATCTATTGGCATTTTACCAAGCAAATCAATACCGAGTTCGTTGGCGATATCATCGCTACCGCCGCCAAAAACGCTAAACTCTTTACCACAATCGGGACATTTAACGTAACTCATATTTTCAACAAGACCAAGAATATTAATATTCATCATTTGCGCCATATTGTACGCTTTTTTAACAATAAGCGAAACAAGGTCTTGAGGCGAAGTTACCATTACAATACCGTCAAGCGGAATGGTTTGAAAAACAGTAAGCGGAACGTCGCCTGTACCTGGAGGACAGTCGATAAACAAGTAGTCGAGGTCACCCCAAACAACGTCTTGCCAAAACTGCTTTACTGCGCCTGCAATAACGGGACCGCGCCAAACAACAGGAGCATCGTTTTCTTTAAGCAACATATTAACCGACATAATTTTAATGCCGTTTTTGCTAACTGCGGGCAAAATACCAAGTTCATTTTGCATAGCGTTGCCCATAATGCCAAAAGATTTTGGTATTGACGGACCTGTAATATCGGCGTCAAGTATGCCTACTTTGTAACCCTTTTTGCTCATAAGTGTAGCAAGAAGCGAGGTAACCATAGATTTACCAACGCCACCCTTGCCGCTAACTACTGCCACAACGTGTTTAATGTTGTTAAATTCACCTGTTGGCTCTATAAAACTTTCTTTTCTTGAACTACAATTACTGCTACATGAAGCGCAATTGCCACTACAATTTCCTGACATTTTTCATCACCGCAGTGTATTATATCCCATTTTGTTGTTAAAATCAATAATTATTTAATTAAAAATAACTTATTATTTGTTTGCTACATTCCCTCGGTGAATATATAAATTCGTTTATATGCTCTTCATTATAAAAATATTCATATTCGCTATCTATAGGCGTATCAAAACTATCAATTATTATAAGTTTTATTTTCATTTTTTCGGGTATTATGCTTTTAATATAAACGCTTGCCGTTTGCCCTACGTATACGCCCTCTTTACTTTCGGCAAGCCCTGCAAGATTAGGCGCAAGTTCTACAAAAACGCCATAATTTTCAACACTGCGAACCACACCTGACACCGTTTGACCCTGACAAAATCTATCGGCATTTTCTTGCCAAGTACCAAGCAATTCTTTATGCGATAGAGTTATTTTATTGTCGACATCAATACTTTTAATTATCGTCTTTATTTTATCCCCTACCAAAAATCTGTCTTTTGGATGCGATATGCGTGAAACGCTTATAGCGTCTATAGGTAATAGCGCAATATTGCCGCAACCAACGTCACAAAAAGCGCCAAAAGTTTCAAGATGTGTTATACACGCGTCTATAATATCGCCCGACACCGCAGTGTTAATTATATGGTTAAGACATTTTTGTTGCGCTATTCTACGAGATAAAAGAGCGCATTTTTTACCACAGTTATCGGTTGTAAATCCCGTTACGACAAAACACACCGGTTTGCCCACGCGTGAAATAAGGGCGATATCACGCGTTTTGCCCTCTTTTATACCAATTGCGCCCTCTTCTCGCGGTATGATGCCTTTAAGACCGCCAAGGTCAACAATCAAATTGTGTGATGAATCGCACATAACGACGTTTGCTTCAAGTATGGTTTCAAGTGACTGCGCAATAGCAAGTGAAGTTTCGCTTGATGTGTATTTTTTGTTTTCTTCGGTGTTAAGCAATGCCCCTTCTGGATGATAATCTTTCATTTTTATCTCGCCTTTCTTGATATTCTTATCAAAATATATGCGTTTTGCAAAATAAAAATGATAAAAGAAAAAGGTTTGTATGCTTGTTTTACATACAAACCTTTTTAACTATTTTACTGTAAGTACACCATCGGTAATTTTTGGTTTTATTAATTCTTCGGGTTCTTCAACGGTACAAAATTCTGTATCTATACCATCAATATCCAGTGCGTACTCACCCTTTTCAACCGTTTTTTTAACATTAAAATTAAGGGTTGCCATAACTCCGTCGGCTCTTGTGTTTTTAACATCGTTTTGACTTACTATAAATACCACGCTGTTACCTGTATCGTTTACCTCGCAACCATCAAACACGTCACCCGTTGTACAAGACACAAACTCTAACACATCAGCGTTATAATTAAATTCAACTATACCCATCCACAAACCGTTGTTTTTATCAATGTATATAGGTATTTTAATTGAGTCGCCAGCAAGCACTTCTTGATTTTCAACATAAACTGTAACGTTTTTATTGTTGCTTAAAATTTTATTACCAAATATACCAAGCACAAGAATTACAATTGCCAATGCAACCGATAAAGTTGACAAAACAATTATAGCCGTGTTTCTAAAAATACGTTTTTTATTCATATTTAAAAGCCCTCATATTCGCCATTGTTGATTTTTTCGTTAAGCGCGTCAACAACACCTTGTTTATCTTCTTTATATGTAACGCCATACCAACGATCCTCGGCAACCAAAACAGATACGTCTTTTTGACCACGCTCGATTACATTTGATACAACTGTGGGAAGATAATATTCTACCTTTGGAAGATTTATTTTTTCTGCAAAAAAGTCGTTAAGGTCGTTTTCTATAAAGTTAAACACTTCGGGAGTAAAGCCCCACATATTCATAGACACAATACAGTCGGGCGGAAGTTCTACCCAAGTTTTGTCGTCTTCGGTATATTTACAATCAAGAATCTTTGTGCGCTCGGTAACCGATTTTAAAATTCCGTCTTTAACTTCACATATACCGCGTGATACCGTGCCGTTTTCGGTAAGGGTATTTTGAAGTCTAAAACCTACCATACAAAAATCGCCCTTTTGTTCTTTAAGATGGTGATACATTTTAACGTAAGCGCCCTTGCCGTAATAATCGTCGGCATTTATAACCGCAAAAGGTGTGTCGACTACGTTACGCGCGCAATAAATTGCATGCGCGGTACCCCATGGTTTTTGTCGGTCGTCAGGACAGATAAAACCGTCGGGCAACATATCAAGTTCTTGGTATGCATAATCGACGTCAATCATCTTTTCAATTCTGCTGCCAACTATTTCTTTAAATTCTTTTTCAATTTCGTGTTTAATAATAAACACTACCTTATTAAAACCTGCTTGCTTTGCATCGTAAACCGAAAAGTCGATTATCGCCTGTCCATTTGGTCCTACAGGTTCAATTTGTTTAAGACCGCCAAAACGACTGCCCATACCGGCCGCCATTACAACGAGAGTCGCATCAAAACTCATTTCTTTTTCTCACTTTCTTTTTTTAATGATTTAGAAGCGCGAACATTTGCATTTGCTTTTTCGTTAAAGCCCTCTGTACTTTCACGCATAAACAACACTTTAAAGGTAAGTATTATAAGTTTTATGTCAAGAAGCAACGAATAGGTTTCTACGTAAATTAAGTCCATATTAAGTTTGTCTTCAGGACTTGTATTGTATTTGCCGTAAAGTTGAGCAAAGCCAGTAAGACCGCCCTTTACTCTGTGGCGAAGTTCAAATTCGGGATGTTTTTTAGAATATTCGTACACGTTTTCTATGCGCTCGGGTCGCGGACCTACAAGCGACATATCGCCACGCAAAATATTAAAAAGTTGTGGCAATTCATCCATACGGCAAGCGCGAATTACCTTTCCTACTCGCGTAATTCTATCGTCATCACTAACCGCTTTTTTTGCGCCGTCTTTGTCGGCGTCGACAATCATTGACCTAAATTTTAAAACGTTAAAAATTTTTCCGTTAAAAGTAATTCGATTTTGCTTAAATAAAATTGGACCGCCGTCATCAAGTTTTATGGCGATAGCGCAAATAAGCATTATGGGGCTTGTTATAACTATTCCTATTGCGGAAATTACAATATCCATAGCGCGTTTTACAATTCTTTGCTCAAGGGTAAGTCCGCGATTGCGACTCATAAGCACGGGAGTATCGCTTATTTGAATATTATAGCTGTTACTTATTATTATATCGGTAATATCGGGTAACAAATAAGTACGCTTTTCGTTGGTATAGCAATAAGATATTATCTGCTTTTGTAAATTTTTATCTATACCGCATATTACAACCGCTTCATACTTATCGATTTGTTTCTTTATTTCGTTAATATCGGTTGTGTTTGCGTTTAGACCGCGTTCAATTTGAAAACGGTCGGATATTTTACCCATTTTTCTAATAAGTTCAAAACCCGAAACGTCGTCGCTAAAAATTGCAACCACTCGGCGCGGTGGATATAACTTAAAATAAATTGTATTCGCACAAAAAGAGCATATCGCCACCACAAGAATTTGGTAAGCAATACCTACAAGCATTGGCGGTATATCTACCATCTCACGCGCAATAAGCGAAAGTTCAAGATACATTATCGCGTTGGTAAATACCGTAGCAAGCGAAAAACTGTAAATAATTTCGTGTATGCGTGATATACCTATCTTAAACGCGCCATACAGTGATGAGAAAACCGAGAACAACAAAACAAACGATAAAATAACTACGTAGTTACCTCTGTTGCTAAAAAGTGATTCCTCATAGCCAGTTGTCCACACCTGAATAAAGCCAACTGTAACGGCGGCAACAATTAATATTTTAACAATAAGCATAACGCTTTTTCTTATTCTAACTAAATTTTTCATAAACACACCTCGATAAAAATGTGCTAAACACCAAAATATAGTATATAATTATTATGTACCTCTTGTCAAGAAATTTAATTGTTTAAAATATTGTTCTTGACATTAAAACAATTAAATTGTATAATGTCGATTGACTGTGTGGCGATTACCAATATTTATATAATGTAAAGGATGGTTTTTAATTTGGCTAAGGCAATTAAAGTAACCGATGACGGTCTAAAAAAATTACAAGATGAACTTGAACATCTTAAAACCGAGGGTCGTAAAGACATCGCAGAAAAAATAAAAGTAGCGCGTGGTTATGGCGACCTTTCTGAAAATAGCGAATATGATGACGCTAAAAACGAACAGGCAAAGATTGAAGCTCGTATTGTAGAGCTTGAAGCAATGCTTAAAAACGTTGAAATTATCAAAGACATCAAGGGCGCCGCAAAAACAGTAGTTGTTGGTGTTAAAGTTAAGGTTTATGACGAAGAGTTTGATGAAGAAGACGAATATTACATCGTGGGCTCTACCGAAGCTGACCCTGCATCAAACAAAATTTCTGACGAATCTCCTGTAGGTCGCGCGCTTATTGGTCACAAGGTAAACGATACCGTTGTTGTAGAAGCACCCGCAGGTGAAATCAAACTTAAAATAGTTGGTATTTCAAAATAATATTTCGGGGTGGCTCTTGCTACCCCAATTTTTAATTGATATTTGAAAATATTGAAAGGATGTTACAAATGAGCGAAAACAACAATACTCCCGTTGGGGAACTTAGTGAAATTTTACAGGTTCGCCGTGATAAACTTTCGGCTATGAAAGAATCAGGCAATGACCCGTTTGTAAAAACAAAATACGACGTTGACGCACATTCAATGCAAATAAAGGGCGACTTCCCCGGCTTTGAAGGCAAAACTGTTAGCGTCGCAGGTAGAATTATCGCTCGTAGAATTATGGGTAAAGCAAGCTTCGTTACCCTTCGCGATGGCGAGGGCGACATCCAGCTTTACGTTCGCCGTGATGACGTCGGCGAAGAAACCTACGCCGCATTTAAAAAGTGGGATATTGGCGATATTATGGGTGTTAAAGGTACAGTATTTAAAACCCAGACCGAAGAAATCTCTATCCATGCAAATCATATTGAGATTTTGGCAAAGTCACTTCTCCCTCTCCCCGAAAAATTCCACGGTCTTACTAACAACGACCTTCGTTTCCGTCAAAGATACGTTGACCTTATTATGAACCCCAACGTAAGACGTAACTTTGTTATACGTTCACAGTTCATAAAATATATGCGCAAATATCTTGACGATATGAACTATATCGAGGTTGAAACTCCCGTACTTAACACAATCGTTGGCGGCGCGGCTGCCCGTCCTTTTGTTACACATCACAACACACTTAATATACCTATGTATATGCGTATAGCAACCGAGTTGCCACTTAAACGTCTTATCGTAGGCGGTATGGAACGCGTTTATGAAATTGGTCGTATTTTCCGTAACGAAGGTATGGACCCAAAACACAACCCAGAATTTACAACCGTTGAACTTTATCAGTCTTATGCCGACTTCCACGATATGATGGATATTGCCGAGGGTATTATCTCGGGCGCCGCTATGGAAATTCACGGCACTTACGAGGTAGAGTGGCTTGGCGAAAAGATTAACCTTGCACCCGGTTGGCGTAGACTTACAATGGTTGACGCAGTTAAGGAATACGCAGGGCTTGACTTCAATGCCGTTAGCGACGACGAAGAAGCAGTAAAAATGGCAGAAAGCATCGGTGTAGAACTTGCCGAAACAGCTGATAGAACTTGGGGTAACGCGCTTTACGCTTGTTTTGACCAAAGAGTAGAGGAAAAACTTATTCAACCAACATTTATTACAATGTATCCTGTAGAGGTTTCGCCTCTTACCAAGGCATCCCCTGCCGACCCACGTCTTACCGAAAGATTTGAACTTTTTGTTTGCCATAGCGAACTTGCAAACGCATACTCAGAGCTTAATGACCCAATCGTTCAGCGCGAGCGTTTTGAAAAACAACTTGAACTTCGCGAACGTGGTGACGACGAGGCAGAAATGCTTGACGAAGATTTCCTCACCGCTATGGAATACGGTATGCCTCCAACAGGCGGTATGGGTATTGGCATTGACCGCGCCGTAATGCTTCTTACAAACTCTGACAGCATTCGCGAAGTTATCGCCTTCCCCACAATGAAGCCATTAGATTAATCGTTAAATTTCAATAAAACCGGACTATAAATCTATAGTCCGATTTTTTTGTCGAAAAAACTTGATTTTTGTAAATAGTTGTGTTATTATAACTATATATTTTAAGTATAGGTTACATATTATTGTTTCTACTTAAAATAAATTTTTAACAAAAGGGGTTTATAAAAATGGGTTTTGCTATCACTTCATTAATCTTGGGTATTTTGGCTATTCTTGGTTGTAACTGTCTTTATTTAATACCATTGGCAGCAATTGTGTTTGGTATTATTGCACTTTGCTCAAAGCAACCAAAAGGTATGGCAATATCAGGTATCGTTTTAGGCGGCGTTGCTCTTATTGTTTGGCCAATTCTTGATACTATTCTTGCCTTCTTTACCATGGGCGCATCATATCTTATCTAAGGATTTGTTATCTTAAAGAGTTTTTTAAACAAAACAAAAACGACTATGACTTTTGGTCATAGTCGTTTTGTTTTTGTTATATTTTGTTAAGTATTATTTCACGTTGAGATTGGTATTCTTCGGCGGTAATAGTGCCATTTTCAAGATTTTGGTTTAATATCTCAAGCGCATCTTCCGGAGAAAGATTTTTAAGAGTTGAGTCCTCAACAATAACCTTACCCTTTTTAGAAATAAAATCTTTATTAGCAACAATAAAGATAATTACCGCAAGAGTAATAGCCATTAAACCAACGCCCCAAAATATATCGCCATAAATCCAACTATTGTATACAAATAATTCTTTTAACAATTCCCTAATGTCAAGAGAAAAAATACGCACAAAAATCTTCAAAAATTCTATACAAGCACTAAAGAACCACCAAATTGCTGGAATTGCAGACAACAATAACGGAATTATATATACAACTCTAAGCTTAATTCCAAACAAAACTAATATTGCAGCCAAAATAAGCGGTAGTCTTGGTAGAATATTTATGAGAACGCTTTTTAAATAGTAAAACAAATCCGAATACGAAAATCCATAATTAAAGAAGAAACTAAAGATAATGTCAAGTATAAGATATGTTGCGCTACGAAACATAGGACATAGCAATAGTAAAAATACTATTGACAGTATAAATTTAGCGCTAAACTTCTTGTATAGAAATAACACATAAGCAATTATGAGAATACACGGCAAAACTGTTATTAATATATTGGTTAAATCAAAAAACAAATATACAACCGTTTGCACCAAATACAAATCAATATTAAAATCTATTATCGAACCAAATATATATTTAAAAGTACTAAAAATATTCCCATTAATAAACCAATCTGATAAATATATCAAATCAGATAAGGAACCAACCAAAAGAGCTATAATACTTAACGCAACAATTAAAATTTTGCATTTAACTTTTCTTTCGTTTTGAATAATTTCGTTCATTTTTTACCTCATAATTTTATAATTTATTCATTATAATTTCACGTTGAGATTGATATTCTTCTTCGGTGATTGTACCGCTTTCAAGGTTTTTATTTAAAATCTCAAGCGCATCTTCTGGCGCTTTGTTTTCCATATCTTTCAAAAGTTTTACCGGATTATACTTATATGTCGAAGCAAATATAAATAATGCTAAATATAAAATGCAACTACTAAATATTTCTATAAAATTTGAAACGTAAGTGCCTGAAAAAATTCTTATTACTCCCCAAACACCAACAAGTTGTAAATAATCAGTTAACATAAAAATGTCTGCTGTATTATAAAATACCAAATACAGTTGAAAAATTATCCCTATTGATAGTGCCATTATTGCTACAATTTTAATTTTATCGTTAATAAGACTAATAATAGAAGCTATTAAAAAAACTATCAAAGTAAAAAACAATCCTATATATTGCGTATAACTTAAAATAGCATAAAAAATTCCGTAGTAAGGAGCACCAAAAACATATGATGATTTTTCAATAAATTGTATAAGCATACAAAATGACAACAAACCAAAGACCGCAGAAATAAAAAATCTCGGCCTGTATTTTTTATAAAATACTATGGAATACATAAGTAAAATTACTACTGGCGTCACATTTAACGAAGCGTTAACCAAAACGCCAATCAACGAAATTATTGCAGTAACAAAACCTGAACTACCACCAATTATATTTAAAACTGAGAAAAAAACATCTATCAAAAACCCTATACCACTGCACAAAATCACTGCCAACGATATAACAATTACTGGTACTCTACCCTTATATGTCACTTGATTTTTCAATGTACTCTCCATAAAAATCATCCCTTGTAAATATAATTATAAACTCTCCGTCGCTTCGCCTGGTATGTTTAGTTTTTTCTTTTTAGAAAGCAAAGAAACATTGTCTGCAACAAATACAATCATTACTACAAAAGCAATTATAGTACAGACGTGCCATATTGGCGCAACTAAATAATATGACCAGTTTCCTGTTACTGTATCAATCACACCATAAAAATCATCAAAAACATTAGTTAATAAATTAACCCATGAAGCAACACAACCCATAAAGTAATAAACGCTTGGGAAGGTAGCAAAAACAAGCGGTATAATATAAAATATTGTATATTTTATACCAAACAAAACCAAAATAGTTGCTAACAACAATGGCAAAAATGGTAAAATTTCAAACATAACATCAGAAAATAAATATTCCGTATTAATAGTTCCAAAAACTACCAAATCAGCAACCATATCTATAAAGAAATCCAATATGGTATAGGTAAATGATAAAAACGATAAAGCCAAAACGACTCTTGAATTAATTATTTTATAGAGAAAACAAACGTAAATAATCAACAATATGCAAGGAATAGCATAAGAAACTGTCTCAAGGACACTCGTAATAGTATGTAAAACTTGGCGTACACTAAAATATTCCACAAGCGATATTAAACTTTCAATGTCAAACAAAATTTCTGTAGCAACAAGACCCACAAACGCTAAAATAGAAAAAATTAGAATTAAGATTTTAGATTTTACTTTTGGTGTGTTTTGTAGTGTTTCGTTCATTTTTTACCTCATAATTTTATTTGCAACTGTTGTACTTATTGTTCACTTTCAGAATTTGAAATTGGGATGGTTTCGCTTGATAAAACTAATACCAGTAGCGCTATATACAATGCCATAATGCTTATGGTTATAAGAATTATAGCAATAACAAAACCCATACCTGCGCCTGTCATCAACATCGGTGTCAATATCAACTGCAATAAAATAATTGTCAAAATAGCAACTGCAGGTATAATTTTGTTTTTAAGTTTAAACAAACCGATAATTGCCAAAATCAAAAATGATATTGCAATCAAAAATTGAAGTATTATAGATATAATATAAGATATTTGGGGCAATGGCGAACCATACACAATCATTGAGTAGATAGCTGAAAAAGCATATGGAAGCAGCGAAAATACGGCTAATACCGAACATATCACATAAACTGCAGACGCAAAAAATCTTGGTTGAAATTTTTTACATAATATCACAACATACGCAAGCAATATTACAGGCGCTAAAACAACTAATGCTGCGCATATCAACTTACAATCAATTGA
>JAFYQN010000104.1 GCA_017559885.1 Clostridia bacterium | reverse complement strand
TACTTAATTCTTCACAATACGCCAATAATATAAAGATTATGCATAAATACATCTGCTATGTCCACGTCGGCATTGTTTTTTTAAATTATTTTTATCAGTTCATAGCCGTCTTTGCCACAAAGAGTTACATTCATACCGTAACTTTTTAAAATCTTGGCGCAGTTCTGACCAAAATCTGCCGAATCATCAGCGATTATGACGTTTAGCTGTTTTTTCATATAAAACAACTCCTTTCAAAACTTTATGGCAGAATTTTACCATATTTTTCCTGCAAAATAAGTCGTTTTTAGTCGTTTTGTTTTATACTTTCGGTCGCGTAAAACGACAAATATTTACAAAAAATGTTATTTCTTTATTTGCTAATCATTTTTTTAAATGTAAAAAGCAAAATTTTCTTGCTAAAACTTTACTTTATGATATAATAAAAAATGCAAAAAATAATTTTATGAGGTGTCTTATGAAAAAGTTTTTCAAAGAATTTAAAGAGTTTGCCCTTCGCGGCAACGTTATTGACTTAGCAGTCGGCGTTATTATAGGCGGCGCTTTTCAAACAATTGTAAAATCCTTGGTCGATGACCTTATTATGCCGCTTATAGGTCTTGTTACCGGCGGCGTAAACTTTGCAGATAAATTCATCGTGCTAAAAGGTGCAGGCGAAATCACCAAAGAAATGGCTGCGGCCATGACCCTTACCGAAGTAAGAGATGCCGGTATTTCTGTGTTTGCATATGGTTCTTTTATTACCGCTGTGCTTAACTTTGTAATTATGGCATTTGTTATTTTCTTGTTCATAAAGTTTCTTAACAATCTACATAAGTTTGGAAAAAAATGTTCGGAAGAAATCACCGAAGTCATCACTACAAAGATTTGTCCTTTCTGCAAAAGCGAAATCGATGTGGACGCTACACGTTGCTCACACTGTACATCAGAACTTAAAGAATAATACATAAAACAAAAAAACGGCAGTAATTCGTCTTTTGAATTACTGCCGTTTGTCAGTTTAATAAATAAATTGCAAAATTTAAATACATTGCAAAAGTAAGCCATATAATATACGGTATTTGTAAAAGTCCTGCTAATCTTAATGTTTTATAAAAAACTATAATCATCAAAAATGTGACAATCCACAAAAAAACTAACACTATAAGTGATACTAAAAACCACCGATTATTAAAAAATATAGGCGACCATATAAAATTTAAAAAAAGTTGTACAAAAAATAAATTTATCGCTGTATTTTTGCGCCCATCACTACTGCTTAAAACCAAATAAAACGATATGCCCATAAGAGTGTATAGCGCTGTCCAAACAATTGGAAAAAGTAAAGCAGGCGGTGATAATGGTGGTTTTACTATTTTGGAATAAATATCCATATTATCGCTTGTTATAAGTGCCGAAAACCCACCCACTAGCAATGGTATTGCAAGACTTATTATCAGTTTTTTAAAATCAAGTTTTAAAACCATAAAAACACCCCATAGTATTTTACGCCGCTTCGAGGTGTTTTTATGACGATTATCAAAATTTAATTTTAATTTTCGGGCAAACTCTTAATATTAAAAAGAATTGTTACCACGCCGCTAAGCGCGCACGCGCTAAGCAATCCTACCCAATTCACGTCGGTTATACCGATTGTATTGGTACCAATCACGGCAAGCGCAGTTTCGGCCATAGTTTTTATCACCTTTACTGCAACCACCTTTAACCAATCAAGTATTTTTTCTCTCATAATATATCTCCCTAATTACCAAGCAATTTACTCCAAGTTTTTTCACCGACTATTCCGTCAGCGCCTATGCTTACTGATTTTTGGTATTGTTTTACCATCGTTTCGGTTTTACTGCCAAAAACACCGTCAGCAACCAGTGAAAAACCATATCCGTTAAGCAAAATTTGCAATGCCTTTGCTACATTGCCTTTTGAACCTTTTTTTAACACTTGAATTTCCACGTTACATACCTCTTTCATATACTTTTCAACTAGTAAAATAAAATTTTTCCAATCAAATTCACCAAGTATTCTATGCGGACAGTATTTACCACTGTAGTCTTGATGTTTGGTTATTTTTTCAATCCCCCAACCTTGCTCTTTTAAAAGTTGCGCAGTCAGTTTGGCGCCGTTTTCAACCGATTTGCGCCAACGCTCACCGCCTGATTTTGAATAACATATCTCAACAGCAATACCTTCGCGGTTGCCCTTACCGTTGCCGTCGCCTGCGTGCCATGCATTACGGTCAATCGGTATGCACTGTATAATGTCTTTATCATCCACCGCAAAATGAAATGATTTTTCAAGATTGTTATTTTGCATATACGAAACTTCATTTTGCGCTGACGCATCGTTTGCCGTTTCGTGAATAACTATTCTTGTAGCTGTCATTTTATACGGACACTTTATTGTATACTTGCTTTCATCAACCAATTTTTTAATAATAACCATAATTTAAGCCCCCTTTTAAGTTATGTGATTATTTCCCAACTTTGAACTTCTTTATAAATTTTATCTATAAAAGAGTTGCCGCCCAACGCTTTATACGCCTCATATAAAAACACAAAGTTTTCATATTCATATTGTCTTATTCTTTCTGATGCGTGATTATGATAATAAATTCGCAGCATCTCACTACGCAGCTGACATTTTGTGCCGTCAGATATCTTTTTAACCGTTATCACAATAGGTAACAATACTCCCCCAAGCACACCGATTTCACCTATAATAGTAACTATTGTTGTTAAATTCAATTTCACAACCCCCTTACAACGCTATTTTAAATACACTTACCGCCGTCGCAGGTATAAAATACAAATTGCCGCTATTAACCACAAATTGCTTGCTTACTACGTTTGTATTTAAAAACGATGGCGTACCCGTAACACCAAAATACAAACATCTTTTACCCACAATCCTTGAAGAACCGTCGCTTGTTATTTCGCTACTGCTTTCAGGCAAGAACAATACGCAAACCTTTGCTGTCGCTAAAGTTTCACCTGCGGTATCGGCAACCCTTGTATTTGTAGAATCGTTATATAACTCAATATCCACGTTGCCGCTATTAGACCATAAAATATAAACCGAATTAAAATCAAGCGTTGTTTTTGCACTTGTATAAGAAGACGTTATTTTTTTGCTGTTTGCCTCTGTCAACGCAGTGTCGGCAGTTGACTTAGCAATATTTGCGGCTGACTTCGCAGTGTCGGCAACCGATTTTGCAGTGTTTGCTTTTGTATTTGCGGTTTCGGCAGTTGTTTTTGTAGTACTTATACTGTTTTCAAGCACCTGTCGAATCATAGCAAGATATGATTTCGGCACGGCTGAATCCTGAAAAATCTTACCTGTTCCCTCTATCTCGTCGTAACCGCTTAACCCCACGTGAATTTGACCGCTTGCAAGTCTAAAAGGTATAGTGTACGGTTCCCAATTATAGTGCAACTGAGCGAGAAAAGGATTACCTTCACCATAATCGTTAGTTGCATAAAGACCAATTTGACCGTTTTTTCCGTCTAATGTTTCTCTTTGTTTTGATGGTATTTTATCTATCTTGTTTTTGGTTGCGTCATCTATACCTTGCGCTACCGCCTTGCCACTTTGAGCATTTTGACTTTCCGGGTTAAAACTTTGTTCTATGACAGCATCTTTACCGTCGTTACCGGGATCTCCCTTTTCACCTTTAAGGTCAGCGGAAAAAGTACCGCTTGCCGATGTTACCGTTAGAACGGTGCCATTCCAACTATGCGTTACCGAAATACCATCCTCTCCATCAAAATCACCGTTTTCTAATTTTTCTTCGAGTTGTTTAGCCAATTGTTGAAGTTGTATTTTTGAATTTTCTGCCGCTATGGCGCTATTTTTTGCCGCCGAAGCAAGAGAAGTCACACTTTCATAACTTTCGCCCTGTTGAGTTACACCCTCGGGTCTATTATTAAGTCGCAATCGCGCCGGAAAGTTATATAGCTCTAATTCGGTTTCATTTTCTTTTGTTAACGCGGTTATTACCAAATACACAGAAATATTACCGCCGTAACGCGTATGTCGCTCTTCGAGTTCAAACTCTAAATTATTAGTATCAAATTCTTTTGGTTCACTCTGCCATAAGCCACCTTCGCCGTCATATAAATCAAAACGATACATAACCTTTGTGTCGGTTTTCATATTACAAATTTGACTGTACAACTCATCAGATATTGTAAAGTTCATCTTTGTCGCCTTATGGTCGCCCTGTGTGCCGGCAAACTGTTCGCTCGCAGGTGTAATACCATTTAAATTAACATTATATTCAATGACTTTTATTGCCACAAAATTACCTCCTTAATAAACAGTCGGATGCAAAGTAACTTTTGCATCCGACTAATGTTTTTTAAAATAAATAGCAGACCCTTTCGAGTCTGCTATACTTCGCATATATTTACTATAAAATTATTATTCATCCTCTTCATCAGGACAATATCTTAATACCGGCGCAAATGTTTCTGAATCGGCAAAATATCTATTATCTCCATCGTCAATAACAACTAAATCAGTACCGGGAGGAAAATCGAAAATTTTTACAACGCAAGGTTCTATAACAGCCATCTGATCAAACGAAATAATTGACCAATTTTCCGCAACGTTCAAAAATTTTTTAGTATCAATATCCGATAAAAATTCCCATCCGTTATCGACATCAGAGCCACGATAGGGTTCATGCCTGTAACACCATCTTAATTGACCTGCGCCTGTTAAAATATTATTTGACACCATACAAGCGCCTAAATTCAACCTGTCTTCACGTTTATCTAAAATTTCTATCGCCTTTTTTAATACAGGCATTTCATCCAATGTTAGTTTTTTTGCTTTCTTTTTTCCAAGCATATTAACTCACCTTTCTATTCATTCATGTTTGTGTCCTCTATTTGTACTGGGCAGTTCCGGTCTATAATTTTTAGGGTCTCTATACCACTGCAAAAACTCCTCGGTAGTCATCATACCCAAAACATACTTAGCATGCACAACCGCATATCTTTGTCCAGGTATATGCCCCATATCCCACTGACCGTTTCTTGGCTTAGTCGGATCCCAAGAAAGTTCTACACCACTTGGGTCAAAAACCTTGCCTATCAAATCTTTGGCCATTTCATAAACCGCTTCTACTTGATCTTTCACATACGACGGACGATGTCTTAGATATCGTCGTTTATCTTTTTTGCCCTCGGGAGACCGCAAATATTCACGCGCTAATTTTATTATATCATATT
>JAFYQN010000103.1 GCA_017559885.1 Clostridia bacterium | reverse complement strand
GTTCTTTGCCATACTCCGCAGTAGCAATCACGCTATCATCACAGTCGGTTGCATAAAATGAATGCACAAAATATACGCAGTCGTCCTGTTTTATATATTTAAACAAATTGCTCTTTCTTGTAAAGTGCAACGCATTCCAACCAATATGAGGTATCTTAAGCTCGGATGGTATACTGTCCTTCATCGGTACGATACTACCCTTTAAAAGACCTAAACCCTCGTGGCAACCATACTCATAGCTCTTTTCAAAAAGCATCTGCATACCAAGACAAATACCCATAAGTTTTTTGCCGTTTTTAGCTTCATCAATAATCACTTTATCAAGTCCGCTATCGCGTAACTTTTTAGCCGCATCCTCGAACGCGCCAACGCCGGGCAAAATAATACCATCTGCCGATTTTATTACCGCTTTATCCGATGTAACGACAATATCGGCGCCTATCTTATTAAAAGAAGATATAAGTGAAAAAAGGTTGCCAACGCCATAATCAACTATCGCTATCATGCTATAACACCTTTCGTAGAAGGAATATCGTCGGCAAAAGCCTTATCTATAGCCACAGCAGTACGGAGCGTGCGAGCGATTGATTTGAAGCAACCCTCAATTATATGATGAGAGTTTTTGCCCGCAAACTTAACCATATGTGTTGTAATGCCTGAATTATATGCAAAAGCATCCCAAAACTCATGGTTTAACTCGGTGTCAAAGTCGCCTACCTTTTCGGTTGGCATTTCTACTTCATAGTAGCAACCGCCTCTGCCAGAAATATCAACAGCGGTAAGGATTAAAGACTCGTCCATAGGAAGTGTGGTATCACCGTAGCGGTTAATGCCCTTTTTATCGCCAAGCGCTTCTTTAAACGCCTGACCCAAAGCAATACCGATATCCTCGGTGGTGTGGTGATAGTCAACCTCAATGTCGCCGATGCACTTCACTGTCAAATCAAATCTACCGTGACGAGCAAAAAGAGTCAACATATGGTCTAGAAAAGGACAACTAGTATCGCAAGTTGATTCGCCTTTGCCATCAAGATTTATAGTAAGTTTTATATCGGTTTCTGCAGTTTTTCTTATAATTTCGGCAGTTCTCATTTTAATTCTCCTCTAATATAAGAGTTATTGTTTCTATTAGTTTTTGCATTTGCTCCATTGTGCCAATGGTGATACGATTGTACTGACAAATGATTTCTTTGGTAAAATGGCGAACCAAAATACCGCGGTTTTTAAGTTCGAGATAAAGTTTTTCGCCGTCA
Source organism: Clostridia bacterium (assembly GCA_017559885.1). Taxonomy (GTDB): domain Bacteria; phylum Bacillota; class Clostridia; order Oscillospirales; family Acutalibacteraceae; genus UBA737. The sequence continues at coordinate 3,310 of JAFYQN010000103.1, read as the reverse complement.
ATTTTATCACTCTTTGCAAAAACAAAGTTTGTTTTTGAGTCAAGCACTTCAAATCCTAGTTTCTCAAGCTCGGCTACTGTCCACTCGCGATTTTTGATAATCGTTTGGCAGTTAGTCATATAATAGTCGTTATCAACCAGCGCCGCAGCACCCGCAGCATCGGTCATGCGATTAACGTTGTATGGATTTGTGGAGTATCTTATTGTGTTAAGGTCAGCAATAAGCGATTTGTTGCCGATTGCAAAACCAAGTCTAGCCCCCGCCATAGAGCGAGATTTTGAAAAGGTTTGCACTACGAGTAGATTATCATATTTATCCACAAGTTGCACTGCGCTTTGCGCTCCAAAATCCACGTACGCCTCGTCAATTATAACAATGTTATCCGGGTTGGATTTTACTATGTTTTCAATCTCATCAAGCGATAACATAATACCAGTAGGCGCATTCGGATTTGCAATAACAACCGTTTTATTTGCGCCTATATAATCATTTGCATCAATGGTAAAATCGTCTTTTAACGGTTTTTCCGTATAAGGTATATGGTTAAGTTCGGCAAAAACAGGATAAAAACCGTATGTTATGTTTGGAAAAATCAAAGGACTTTTATCATCGGCAAATGCCATAAACGCAAAGTTTAAAACTTCGTCAGAACCATTTGTAACAATTACTTGGTTTGACTTTACCCCATAAATTTCGGCAATCCTTTCCCTCACGCTTACACTTTCAGGGTCGGAATAAAGTTGTAGTTTTTGACTCTCACGCAAAACCGCCTCGCCTACCGCTTGTGATGGTGGAAAAGGCGATTCATTGGTATTTAACTTTATATACTGCATATCCTTTGGTTGTTCGCCGGGAGTATATGGAGTAAGGTTTTTAAGCTTTTCTGTAAAATATCTACTCATTGTAATAATATTCCTTAAATAATTGGTTTGAAAGAAAATTGTTCAGAGTGCCGTTTTGCCGTGAGTGGTGCTGTACGAAAATACCGCCCCGAGCAAAAACGGGTTATGGCAATTTTACTCAAACTTATCCTCAAATCTAATGGTTGCGCTTCGTGCGTGTGCATCCAAGCCCTCTTTTTGCGCAAAGTAAGATACCTTGTCTGCTACTTTTTCTAAAGCGTCGGCAGTAAAATATGTAAACTGTGATTTCTTTACAAAATCATCTACCGAAAGCGGTGACGAAAATCTTGCGGTGCCGCTTGTAGGTAGTGTGTGGTTAGGACCTGCAAAATAGTCGCCCAATGCCTCGGGACAATATTTGCCCATAAAGATTGAACCTGCGTGTTTAACCTTGTCAAGATAGTCAAACGGATTATCTACACAAAGTTCCAAGTGCTCGGGCGCAATTTCGTTAGCTATATCAATCGCTAACATTAGATTGTCTTGCGCGACGATAATCTTACCGTTATTATCAATAGACGCTCTTGCAATCTCGGCGCGTGGAAGTTCGGGTATTTGAATTTCAAGTTCGGCGCTTACCTTTTCGGCAAAATCACGACTGTCGCACACAAGCACTGCGCTTGCCATTTTGTCGTGCTCGGCTTGGCTTAAAAGGTCTGCCGCTACAAAACGTGGGTTTGCAGTAGAATCAGCAACCACCAAAATTTCACTCGGTCCTGCAATCATATCAATAGATACCTTGCCAAATACCTGTTTTTTTGCCTCGGCAACAAATGCGTTACCGGGACCTACAATTTTATCAACCTTTGGTACGCTTTGTGTACCGTAAGCGAGTGCCGCTACCGCCTGTGCGCCGCCAACTTTAAATATGCGGTCAACACCTGCAATTTTTGCCGCCGCCAAGATTACGGGGTTAACCTTGCCGTTTGCCGACGGAGGCGTTACCATTACAATCTCGCTACAACCTGCAATTTTGGCAGGAATGCTATCCATAAGCACGGTTGACGGGTATGCCGCAGTACCACCCGGCACGTAAAGACCTACCTTTTCAATAGGAGTTACCTTTTGACCGGTAACTACACCGTCTTGCTCATTTATAATAAAACTATTTTTAACCTGCTTTGAGTGAAACGCGCGTATATTTTGCGCCGCTTCTTCAATTATTTTTACAAACTTTTCATCAACAAGCGAAAATGCTTCGTCAATCTCATCCGCAGTAACCTCAAGACTTGTTAAATTTGCTTTATCAAACTTTAAAGCATACTCAAAAATCGCCTCATCACCGCGGTTTATTACGTTAGCAATAATATCGCTTACTATTTCCTCAACGTTGGTTGCAATATTGTCACGGGCAAAGATTTCGTCGTTAGACACTTCGCCATAATTATAAATTTTAATCATTATTGTTCACCTGATTTTTAATAGACTCTACTATTTTTTCTATATCTGTACCTTTAAACTTAAAACTCGATTTATTTGATATAAGTCGCGCGCTTATAGGTACTATCGTAGACTTAACCTCAAGATTATTTTCTTTTAAGGTTGTACCTGTTTCAACTATATCGACAATAACGTCCGAAAGTTTAAGTATTGGCGCAATCTCGATTGAACCGTTAAGTTTTATGATATCAATTTCACGGCCAATACTTGCGTAATACTTTGCCGCAATATTGGTAAATTTGGTAGCAACCTTTAGCGTCTTTTGACCGTCATCTTCAAAATCTACGGGAGCCGCTACCGCCATACGACATTTACCAAGATTTAAATCTAAAAGTTCATAAACGTCGGGACTGTATTCAAGCAAAATGTCCTTACCCGCAACGCCAATATCGGCGGCGCCTCGTTCAACGTATATTGCAACGTCCGACGGTTTCACCCAAAAGTAACGCACTTGTTTGTCGGGATTTTCAAAAATAAGTTTTCGGTTGTTTTCTTTTATCGAGGGGCACTCGTAACCGGCACTCTCAAACATAGCGTAAACCTTTTCGCCAAGTCTACCTTTTGGTAATGCAACGTTAAGCATTTATACCCCTCCTCTTAAATCATTTATTTCCTTATACTTTATCATACCACTGTCGTTATTTTGCACCGATACTGTTTTACCGCCATCAACAATCTTTTTAACCGTATCAAGCAAAAGGTTATTATCGGTATTATCATCGCAAAGCAATAAAACGTCAACGTCGTAACTGTTTTTTTCGCTCGGTAGGTCTTCAAGCAGGTCAAGATAAATCGCAAAACCGATAGCGCCTGACTTTCTTCCCATTTTGTAAAGCAGATTGTCATACTGACCGCCTGTAAGCACACTTTGCGAGATACCGTCAATATAACCTTTAAACACTATTCCGTTATAGTAGTTCATATCGCTTACGGCAGAAAAATCAAACTTTATTTTACCACTATACGAC
>JAFYQN010000102.1 GCA_017559885.1 Clostridia bacterium | reverse complement strand
GCTTTGTCGACAGTTGCTGTAGTGCTTTCGGTTTACGCAAGTTTGTGGTCGGTTGTAATATCACTTTGGGCGTGCGAGGGGGCATTTATTGGTAGCGCGTTGGGCGGTTTTGTATCGGCGATAGTTATATTTACAACAGGTCAAAATACCTATGCCGGTGTGGCAATGTTGGCAGGCGGCATATTCCTTGTTGGTTTTAGCATCCTTTTCTTCTTTGTATGCAAATGGGCAAGTAAGGGTATGATTTGGCTTAGTAAAAAATTAACCCTTTGGATTAAATCTCTCTTTTTAAGAAAGGAGAAATCACAATGAGTAAAAAAAGCAAAATCTGGCTTATTGCAGCTGTTTTGTTTATGTTGGTAGGCGTTATAATTTTTACAGGAGTTATGAGTATGTTAAAATGGGATTTTAAAGCACTTAATACAACCAAGTGTGAAAATAATACCTACACCATAAGCGAGCAATTTAAAAACATATCAATAAACACCCTTACGGCAGATGTTTTGTTTATAAAGTCGGATGACGATACTTGCAAGGTAGAGTGTGTCGAGCGTCCAAAAGAAAAGCACACAGTAAAGGTCAAAGACCAAACACTTAATATAAATGTGGAAGATAGTAGAAAATGGTATGACCATATAACGTTTTTGGGGTTTGCTGAGCCCCAAATTAAAGTCTATTTACCGCAAGAGCAATATGGTTCATTGGTAATTAATATTAACACGGGTGATATAGAAATACCAAAGGAATTTACCTTTGACGGCATTGATATAAAGGGTACTACGGGTGATGCAAATTGCAAAGCATCAGTTATAAATGATTTAAAAATAGAGTTAACCACAGGTAAAACACAACTTGAAAATATTACCGCCCGAAACATAGAGTTAAAAGCGTCCACAGGGGATACCTATTTAACGAATGTAAATTGCGATTCGTTATCGTCAAGAGCCGTCACAGGCCATATAAAACTTAAAAACGTCGATGCAGGCAAAAAACTTTCTATAAAAAGAAGTATAGGCGACGTAAAATTTCAAGAGTGCGATGCTGATGAAATTTTTGTAAACACCAATACAGGCAACGTAGAGGGTAGTTTGTGTACAAGTAAGATATTTGTTTGCAAAACCAATACGGGTAAGATGAGCGTTCCGCCTACAACCGAGGGTGGCAAATGCGAAATTATCACCAATACGGGTGATATTACAATCAGCGTAAAGAAAAATATGACGAGTGGGTATTGTATAAGATGAAAAAGAAAACTATTCCTTTAATATATAACCAAAAGCACCGAAGAAAAATAGGCGATTTTTTGGTTTGTCAAAACGTGCTCAGTCAAAATCATCCGCTTCATCAGCACGATTTTTATGAACTTGAATATATAACCGAGGGTAGCGGTAAGCACCTAATTAACGATAAGTCATACGACGTGCAAAAGGGTGATTTGTTATTTATTACCCCAATGGATTTTCACGGCTATGAAACCGACAATATAAAAACCATAACTGTACACTTTTTTGCAAAAGATATGTCGCCCGAAGTGGCACAAATGTTAAGTTATCTTAATGCCGACGTGGTAAAGGGGCTAAATCAAAAAACGGTAGGCGATTTAAACTATCTTGTTAGCGTTTTTAAATCCAATCGTGATTATGCGCTTTTGCAACTTAAAAACGTAATAGAAATAATTGTGCTTGACCTTTTTGGTTTAAAGGCAGTAAATTACGAAAAACAATATGCGGCGGATAACGTGTCGCAGGCGATAGGGTATATAAACATAAATTTTAGAGAAGAAATTACCCTCGACGTTATAAAGCAAAAGTTCAACGTTTCTCCTGCCTATTTTAGCCGTGAGTTTAAGCGCCGTACAAGTATGTGTTTTAATGACTACTTGGCAGAAAAACGTTTTGACTATGCTAAAAAATTATTGCTTAACGGTAATAGGGTTATAGATGCGTGTTATGAAAGCGGTTTTGGTACCGTGCGCAATTTTAGCCGCCGTTTTAAAGAAAAATACGGAATTACACCAAAAGAATTTACAAATAGTAAAAATAATTCCTAAAGCGGTTTAAAAACTTCTTGTTATTTTTTCGCTAAAGTGATATATTAAAATCAAATAAAAATCAGGAGTTGATCTTATGGCAAAGGTAATTAACGGCACTTCAATCCCTAACATTCCTTGGGAAGATAAACCTGAGGGTTATAAGGATGTATGTTGGCGCAGTTCTTTAAATCCAATTCTTACTCGTGATGATATAGAGGACGCTAACAGTCTTTTTAACAGCTCTGTTACTGCATATAAGGGCGAGTTTCGCGGTGTGTTCCGTTGCGACAAGACCGATATGCTACCGTTACTTCACAAGGGTAAAAGTAAAGACGGTATACATTGGGATATTGATGACGAACCACTCAAGTTTGAAAACGAAATTGAGGGTCAGAGATATGAATACGGTTACGACCCACGTATTTGTGAACTTGAAGGCAAGTATTACATAATTTGGTGCCGTAATGCGTATGACGGCAACTGGTCTGAAGCGCTTGGTATGGCTTGGACCGAAGATTTTGAAAAGTTTCATCTTATGGAAAACCCATTTTTGCCATATAACCGTAATGGTTCACTCTTTCCTCGTAAGATAAACGGCTACTATACAATGCTTACTCGCCCTATGGCTCCGGGCAATCCAAAGGTTGGTAGTATTAACTGTAGTTTAAGTAAAGATTTGGAATTTTGGGGACGCCATCGTTTTGTTATGGGACCCAAAGGCGGTTGGCAGTCTTGCAAGATAGGTTCAGGTCCTACCCCGATTGAAACTGATGAAGGTTGGCTTCTTATCTATCACGGT
>JAFYQN010000101.1 GCA_017559885.1 Clostridia bacterium | reverse complement strand
ATTTTAAACATTACCCAAGGTGATGTTTTAGATAAAATGACAGACTTATTGATAAAAGAAGCCAATAACGGTGGCGGTCGCGACAATATCACCGCCGCGGTTATATCCCACTAAAAGAAAGGATAGTGCTATATTATGGATAGATTTGTAGGTAAGCGATTAGACGGTCGCTACGAAATACAAGAGATTATCGGTGTTGGCGGTATGGCCGTTGTTTATAAAGCGCACGATAATATAGAAAATCGCACAGTAGCAATTAAGATACTTAAAGAGGAATTTGTTTCTAACGAGGAATTTATCCGTCGTTTTAAAAACGAATCAAAAGCTATTGCCGTGCTTTCACACCCTAATATCGTAAAGGTTTATGACGTAAGCTTTGGCGACCTTATTCAGTATATCGTTATGGAGTACATAGACGGTATTACATTAAAAGAGTTTATCGAGCGTCAAGGTAGTCTACGTTGGAAAGATGCGGTTTACTTTACCATTCAAATTTTAAAAGGTTTGCAACACGCGCACGATAAGGGCATTGTGCATCGCGATGTAAAACCCCAAAATATTATGGTGCTTCCTGATGGTACAATCAAGGTTGCCGATTTTGGTATTGCTCGTTTTGCCCGCAACGAACAACGCACAATCACTGATAAAGCAATCGGTTCGGTGCATTATATCAGTCCTGAACAAGCAAGAGGGGAAAAGGCCGATGAAAAATCCGACCTTTACTCTTTGGGCGTAATGCTTTATGAAATGCTTACAGGTCAGTTGCCCTTTGAAGCCGAAAGCGCTGTATCGGTTGCAATAATGCAATTACAACGCGACCCCAAATTACCTACCGAGGTTAATCCGTCTATTCCTTTGGGTCTTGAACAAATCACAATGCACGCAATGCAAAAAACACCCGAACGCCGTTATCAGTCGGCATCGGAATTGCTTTGCGATTTAGAACAGTTTAAAAAGGATCCTGAATCAACCTTTGATTATTCATATTTTGTAGATAATTCTCCTACCAAATTTGTTGATACTCTTATGTCTTCAACCCCTGCATCTGCCGTTAATAATACTGTTGTTGAAGAGGAAGAAGAGGTTAAAGAAAAAAATGCTATGATTCCTATACTTGCAGGTATTGCATCGGCATTTGTTATTGTGCTTATAATTTTATGTATTATTTTCATACCTGCATTGTTTAAGTTTATTTTTGGCGGTGGAAGTGGCGACAAAAACGATAATAACAGTAATGTAATTGTTTGCCCAAATTTCGAAGAAATGACCCTCGAAGAGCTTAAAGATCACGAATATTATAAAGACGGTACCTTTAAATTTAATATCGAATACGTTGCCAGTGATGAACCTGTAGGTGAGGTGTGCGGTCAGTCGCTTAAAGAGGGCAAAAAACTTAAACCCGGTGATACAATAACTATATATATTAGTTCCGGTAAAGTACCTGTTGAGGTTCCCGATGTTTACGGCAAGGCAGAAACCTATGCGTTATCTGAACTTGAGTCACGCGGTTTTGTTACGGTTGTAAAAGAATTGGCTGATGATGAAGTTGAGGAAGGTTTTGTTATAAAAACCGATCCTATTCGCACAACCTTGTTAGCAGAGGGCTCTGAGGTTATAGTTTACGTAAGTACAGGTAAAGGCGAAACGTTAAAAGATGTACCAAATCTTGTTGGTCTTACCGAAGATAAAGCTAAATCAGATATTGCTAAGTTAGGTCTTGACGTTAAGGTAGAAAAACGTGACCTTACATCAAACGAAAAATTTTATGAAAAAGGTTACGTTGTGGCTCAAGATCCTGACCCAAGTACTACCAAGCAGGTTTCAGAAGGCACAACCATAACAATCTACGTTAGTACAGGTGTTGTTAACTACACATTTGCTCCAAAGGTTGCTATAAGAAGCGATTTTGCCGATTACGAAACAACAGGTTATATTTCTATATGGTCGAATGGTAAGATGATTAAAGAAAGCGGTAAACTTGCTTTTGACGAAATCGATAGTTATACTTTTGATAAAATGACCGGTACCGAAAAAGAAGTTGAATATGATGTAAAGGTACGTTTTGGTTCGGATGAGACATACTACAAATATGCAACCATAAAGGTGGATGCTGCTAAGGACAAAACTACAGAAACATCCAAATCTACCGACTATAAGAAGTATAGTTCCGAAACATCAAGTCTACCTCCAACGTCTGATGATGAAACTTCAAGTGAAGAAACATCGGGTGATGGTGACGAATAAAACTATGAAAGGTATACTTATTAAAGCAATTTCCGGCTTTTACTATGTCAGTTGTGACGGTAATGTATACGAATGTAAAGCCAGGGGAAACTTTCGCAAAGCGGGAGTTTCCCCTGTTGTGGGTGATATAGTAAACTTTAGTCTTGTTGACAATAAGCACGGAATAATAGAAGAAATTTGCGATAGAAAGAACTTGCTAAACCGTCCGCTTGTCGCTAATATAGATAAACTTTTTATTGTCTCGGCATATACAACTCCCGCTCCCGATACGCTTATGATTGACCGACTTTCTGCTTTGGCGGTTTATAACAATATTGAACCAATTATTGTTTTTAACAAATCAGATATGGGTAGTTTTGAGGACTTTTACAACATATATTCAAAATCGGGTTTTAAAACGTTTGTTGTATCGGCAAAGGATAATATTGGCATTACTGCTTTAAAAGATGAAATGAAAAACTGTGTTTGCGCTTTTTCGGGCAACTCGGGTGTAGGTAAATCGAGTATTTTAAACGCGTTGTTTCCTGATTTGCAACTTAAAACGGGTGAAGTGAGCGATAAACTTGGTCGCGGTCGTCACACGACACGTCATACTGAATTATTCTTTGTAGGCGATGGCGCATACGTTGTAGATACACCGGGTTTTTCTACCGTTGATACAAATGAAGATTTATATGAGTTTAAACTTGCGCTTGCCGATTGTTTTCTTGATTTTAGTGAATATATCGGCACTTGTAAATTCACAAGTTGTTCTCACACAACCGAAAAGGGTTGCGCTATTGTTGAAGCGGTTCGAAGCGGTGAAATTCAAAAATCACGTCACGATAGTTACGTATCGTTGTTTAACGAGCTTAAAGACGTTACCGCTTGGAATAGTAAACAAAAATAAAATAGAGGTTTTTATATGTATTTTCTAACAGCATTTTTTACAGGAATTGGACTTTCTATGGATGCCTTTGCCGTAGCAATATGCAAAGGCCTAAAAATGCAAAAACTAAACTATAAACAAATGGGTCTTATTGCGTTATTCTTTGGCGGTTTTCAGGCGCTAATGCCGTTTATTGGTTGGTCGGTTGCATATATATTTGGTGAAAATCAAATTTTCGATAAATTTGACCACTGGATTGCTTTTGGACTTTTGTTGT
>JAFYQN010000100.1 GCA_017559885.1 Clostridia bacterium | reverse complement strand
CAAAGCGCATTCCCCGACGTACCCGAAAACAGCTACTTTGAAGCGGCAGTTAACTGGGGCAATGAAAACGGAATAGTTACAGGTTACCAAAACGGTAAATTTGGCGTTGGCGATAAAGTAACACGCGAACAACTTGTAACATTCCTATATAGATATGCAAAATACATTGGTGTTGACGTAACTGTTGATGCAAACGCAGAAAGCAAAATTGCGACTCAATTTACCGACTACAACAAAGTATCCTCATTCTCAAAAGACGCTATTATTTGGGCAATTGAAAACGGTGTTATTACAGGTAAAAACCCAACTACAATTGCACCGCAAGGCAACGCGCAAAGATGTGAAGTTGCAAAGATTATGTATAACATTTTCTTAAATAACATATTTAACTAATCTCTATTACGGTGGCGGAATTCCGCCACCGTAATTTAACACTAATATAAATTGACAAGTGTTTTAAAATATTATAAAATAAACTTACAAAACACTTTGAAAGAAGGTTTTTTATGAAAAATCTAAAAAAATCGTTTGCAGTATTATTAGCAATAATTATACTGTTGTTGTCGTTACCCATAATTTCTGTTTCAGCGGCGGATAGTGACCTCAACTATGGCAGAAAATTATTAAGCGGTATGTCTAACGGCACAAATCTTGTAAAGGTTTATGACATTTTGGTTGAAAGCGCGCCAAGTCTTTCAAACGCTTACATACCAAACGACGTATCTATAAATTATGACGAAATGCTTTTAATTTATAATATGTTTTATTCCGACAATCCCCAATTTTTCTGGATAGCAAAAGGGTCACCCGGATATTCTATTGCCGGCAGTAGAATAGTGTCTATTTCACCTATATACGTGACCAATCAAGCAGGTTACGGTAAGTTTAGCAATCTTGAAACGGCTAAAAACCAATATAATGCAAAAATTACAGAACTTACAAGTGGGCTAAGTGGTAAATCAGACTACGAAAAGGCAAAAATATTACACGACCGTCTTTGCGCTACGACGGTTTACACCATTGATTGCAACAATCATCAAAACTCTTACGGTGCTTTGGTAGAAGGCAAAGCAGTTTGCAACGGATATGCGAGAGCATATCAACATCTTCTTAAGGCCGCCGGCATACCTGCATGGTATGTTGCAGGTTCATCTCGCGGTATAGGACACGCGTGGAACATTGTTAAAATTGATGGCAATTGGTACTATACTGACACTACATGGGACGATACCGATGACCGTTATGAATATTTTGACAGTTGTTACGAATATTTTAACATTACAACCACCCAATTGTTATTAGACCACACAATTGATAATGATTATAAATCATTAGTTCCAAACGCTACCGCTACTGCGGCAAACTACTATGTAAAAGAAAATCTTATATTTTCTTCATTTAACAAGAATCAACTTTTAAACGCTTTTTTAAATAGCGAAAATTATTCCGTGTTTGCAAAATTTACAAACGGATATAATTATTCTAACTTTTTTTATTCATTTTATGAGGTAGAGGATGAAATTGCCGCATCGCTGGGTTCGTCCGATGATTACAAACTATATGACCAAATTTTTGGATACCCTAAAGGTGACAACCACGATAACGTTGATTGGATTGTTTATCTTGAGTATGATATAGTCGCAACTTGCCAACACGCTTATACCAACGCTTGCGATAACAGTTGTAACCTATGTGGCGCCATAAGAATTGTTGGCGCGCACGTTTACACCAACGCTTGCGACAAAGATTGCAACGTTTGCGGCGCTGTACGCTCGGTACCGAGTCACGTTTACGACAACGCGTGCGATAAAAACTGCAACGAATGTGGCGCAATAAGAACTGTGCCTAACCACGTTTACACCAATGATTGTGATAACAGTTGTAACGTTTGCGGCAAGTTACGCGTAGCGCCTCACGTATATGACGACGCCAATGATGAATACTGCAATTTATGTGATAATAAACGCGCAACCGAATGGAAAATTTCCATTAACAGTACGGGTATTTATAGCATAACACCTAACACCACCCTCCCCAATTTTAACAAAGACAGTATAACCGTGTCTGACAAAAATGGTAGCGAGGTTAAATATAACGCTACAAAGGGCGGTTGGCCGTTGGTAAATGGTCAAGAATATACTATTTCGCTAAACGTCAACTATAATATCGACGGTTTAGATTGGAATCTTACCAAAAAAGCCGATACAATCTTCCCCGATACCGACAAAAACGGTTGGTATAACGACGCTGTAACCTACGCCGTAGGTTCGGGAATTATGAGCGGTTACTCAAACGGTAAGTTCGGCACAAGTGATTCTATACAAAGACAAGACTTTCTTGTAATGTTAGCACGCTTGGAAGGCGTAGACCTTGACGCATACGGCGCAAAGCAAAGCGCATTCCCCGACGTACCCGAAAACAGCTACTTTGAAGCGGCAGTTAACTGGGGCAATGAAAACGGAATAGTTACAGGTTACCAAAACGGTAAATTTGGTGTTGGCGATAAGGTAACACGCGAGCAACTTGTAACATTCCTTTATAGATACGCAAAATACAAAGGATATGATTTTGGTTATACCTCTAATCGCGAAGCAATAGTATCAAGTCAGTATGGTGATTATAAAAACGTATCACCATTCGCAACCGAGCCGATACTTTGGGCGATTGAAAAGGGTGTAATCAGTGGTAAAACATCAACTACTATAGTTCCTCAAGGCAATGCTCAAAGGTGCGAAGTTGCAAAGATTATGTATAACATTTACTTAAACGATATATTTGAATAACACAAAAATCACTCACCGCTTGGTGAGTGATTTTTTATTATCTTACAAAATTAGTCATTATCCATTTTTCTTTTTCTGGGATGCCGTATTTTTCTTTACCCAAGGCAATACTCTTTATAAGAAACGACATATTCTCGGCCAAGGTACGCATACCCTGTAAACCCTCTTCATCGCCTACTGCCTCGCCTACTTTTCGGCCGTGAACACTGTTCCAAT
>JAFYQN010000099.1 GCA_017559885.1 Clostridia bacterium | reverse complement strand
GCCAAAGCTTTTTGTACTGTTCGCTGCTGCCGTCGGGATTATAGCCAATGCCTGTAATATAATTAGAAAGCGCGTCTATCCAAACGTAGATAACGTGTTTATCGTCAAATCTTACCGGTACGCCCCATTTAAACGATGAGCGCGATACACATAAATCTTGAAGACCGGGTTTTATAAAGTTGTTAAGCATTTCGTTTTTACGTGATTCGGGTTTAATAAAATCAGGATTTTGCTCAAAATACTCTACAAGTTTGTCCTGATATTTTGAAAGACGCAAGAAGTATGCCTCTTCTTTAGAGTCAATAACCTCACGACCACAGTCGGGGCATTTGCCGTCTATAAGTTGACTCTCGGTATAGAAAGATTCGCAAGGCACACAGTATTTACCTTCGTAAGTGCTTTTGTAAATATCGCCTTGGTCATAAAGTTTCTTAAATATTTTTTGAACAGCGTCTTCGTGGTAGTCGTCGGTAGTGCGTATAAATTTATCGTAGCAGGTATCAAGCGAATCCCAAACTGCCTTTATGTTAGCGGCGGCGTTATCAACGAATTCCTTTGGACTAATACCGTCGGCTTTAGCATATTCTTCAATCTTTTGACCATGTTCGTCAGAGCCGGTCATTAAATACACGTCAAAACCCATCATCTTTTTATATCGGGCAATCATATCGGCAAGTACTATATCGTAAGCGTTACCAATGTGTGGTTTGCGAGATGCGTAAGCAATCGCAGTAGTGATGTAAAATTTTTGTTTTTCCATTATTTATTCCTACTACGGTTTTCGAATGAGAAAACCGATAATTGATAATATGGTGGTGCCGAGCGCGTAAAGTAGTACTGTGGCAGAATTTGGCATATCCATAAGGCCCGAAAATGCCGCATAAACAAACGCAAGCGCGCCAAGTATTGCAAACACTGTGTATAAAATCGTAAGCAATCGATTGCATCGTTTCATACTCGATGCGCAGTTTATAATTTTTACAAAGTTTAGTCCCGAACCTCTAAATGCCGCCGGCGCAGAGCAGGTGAGCGCTTCGGGCACGGCGTTTTTGTACATATGAATACCTGCGCTTGTCATAACCTTAACCGAGTCATCGTAAAGACCAAAATAATCGCAAAGCATTTCTTCGGTAACGTTGGGGTCACAATTTTCGAGTAGCAACGTTACGCCAAGATTTGTTATTTTGTGAAGTTCTTTTGATACAATAGGGTCAACGTTATACTGAATTACAATAAGCGCGCAGGCAGTATTTGCCGTAGCCACGTAAACAGGGAAGTAACCTTTGCGAAGAATTTTTTTATCAACTTCAAGACTTGGTATGGCAATACCGTGTGCCTGCATAAGAGAGCGGTTGCCAATAAACATTGGCTCATTATTTACCCAACCCGAAATACCAAGATTTTTTTCATATTTAACTGTATCAGAATCGGGGATAGAGTAAGAAGAGTTTGTACCGGCAATTTTTTTAAATATCGATTCAAGCGGACTGCCTACCGCGGCGGTAAGCGATGCCGCGCGAAGCAAAATATCGTCAATGTTGTTGTTTGACAATACCTTCATATTGTGAAGCGTAACCGTGCCTTCAGGGAAAATGTCGGTTATGTTTACAACAACTGCGTTTGCGTTTTCGATTTTTTCGGCGCCGTAAAGGCCGGCTATCATTGTGCCTTTGCTTGTTAATTTTTTTGTCGCAGATGAAATTGGTAGCATATCTATAAAGAACGCGCACGGTATAGTCGCAAGACAAGATATATTTGTTGCGGCAAAGAAAGCGCTAAATATATTGTCGTAGGTAAAGTATGCTATTAGACCGCAAAGAGCGCAAAGACCAATCGTTACGTAAAAAACAATTGAAACTTTGCCCGACAAGGTTTTATGGAAATCAAAATGTTTTATAAAGTTTTCAACAAAAAATGTTTTTTTATGCGCCGCAATCAAAACGTCGCCTTCAATGGAATTTTTTGCCATAGCAAAGGTTGTTGCAGGATCGCTTATAAGCGCAACGGCGTTTTTGACTTTGTCGTTTGCTATTCGTTTAAGATTGATGTATTTTGAAGCCACCGATTTAAAACGACCTATAACACGTATCAAAAGCGTTATAGCGCAAAGCAAAATCGTGTAATATGCATCAGGTGATTCGGTAACCGCGGCGGTAATACCAAGCGACAATGTTAAAAGTGAACTAAGAGATGCTAACGTATCAAAATTACAACGTTTAGATAAAAGATTTTTGAAATCAAAAAACATATCGTAGTTTGCGAGTACAGTTATCAATAAAAATGCCGTACAGGTAAACATTGTGCTTTTGGGGTCACTGATAATAAAGTTGTATATAGGCGGCAAAAGGAATATTGATAAGGCAAATACCATAAGCGCAGAAATTGACGCGCCAATAAAATACGAGCGTTTTTGTTTTGCAAGTCGCACCAATAGTTTTTTACCGCTTATTGTGTCGACATACTCGTCTTTTGGAACAAAATCATCAAACTCGGTGTGTTCAAGTTTTGGTACCGAGCGGCTTGATATATCTTGTGGGATATTATCGCCTAAATCAACGTGTCGAGTAATACTGCTAACAGTTATATGGTCGGTGTTGCCCTTGTGATCTTTTACAGGCGTAAAACGAACAGTTGCCGTGTTTGTTATTGACGTGTCGGTTGCAATGCCGACTTCGTGTTTATCAATATCGGAAATGTCGGGTACGCTTATATCGGGCAATTCAAATGCTTCGTCGTTTGGAAAAAGATTTTTATATAGTTCGCGACTCTCACGAATTTCGGCATCGCTCACCATTTTTTCAAAAGCAGGGGTAGGTTTTATTTCTACCGGCTTTTCGACTTTTTTATCGGGTTCTTTTTTTGTAACCTCTTTGGGTTTTGTTTCGACCGATTCGTTGCTTTTTTTGCCTAAATCATCAACAACTATGTCAAGACCATACTTTTTAGACAAATCCTTCATAGCATTTTCGCCGTCGTTCATAAGAATTTCGGCAACCGATTGAAGTTCGTATAGGGGTTTATCGTCTTGTGACATATCTTTACCCTGATCGTCAACGGTGTATCTTTTAACCTTTTCAACAAGGGTTTTGCTTATGTTGATAATCGTTTTCGGTTTTGGTTCTTCTTGTGCTTTGGTTTCGGTTTCGACGTTTTCCTTTTTATCACTGTTGTCGGAAGATTGTGATTTGTTGCTTTTGCTTTCGGGTTTGGGTTCTTCCGTTTTATCCTTGATAGTGGAAACGTTCATACGTTTTTTAAGCGAATCAAGCGCGCTTGTGTTGGTATAGGTTTCTTCATCGCCAAAAATCCAAAGGTCAGAAACTTCTTCAGGGGTTATGGCATGCGGCGCCATATTTTTGTCACCTGTAACGTTTATAACTTCATCATCGGTATTTATAATAAAACCGTTTTTTTCGTGTTTGCTTTTTGAGAAAAATCCCATTTTGTTTTCCCACCAATTTTTATTTTAAATTTCTCTTTCTTACTACTTCGTACATCAGTACGCCTGCCGCAACCGACGCGTTAAGCGAATTGATTTCGCCACACATAGGAAGCGAGATTATACCGTCGCATTTTTTTGCAACGAGTGTGCCAATGCCTTTGCCCTCGTTACCAATAACGATAGCGCAGGGAATATCATAGTCGGTCAGTGTGTATTCATTTCCATCCATATCGGCGCCAAACACCCAAATACCTTTTTCTTTAAGTTCATCAATAGTATTTGAAATGTTGGTAACACGCGCAACCTTCATATAAGCGAGCGCGCCTGCCGACGTTTTTTCAACCGTAGCGTTAAGAGATGCCGAACGACGTTTTGGAATAATTATACCATGCACACCGCACGCTTCGGCAGTACGAATAATTGCGCCTAAGTTGTGAGGGTCTTCAATTTCATCACATATTACGATAAAAGGTTTTTCGCTGCGTTCTTCGGCGGTTTTTAAAATTTCTTCTACGGAGGAGTATTCCTGACTTGCAATCATAACCGCAACGCCTTGATGATTACCGCCTCCACAGTAGTAATCAAGTTTTTGAGGACTGATTTCTTTAATTAAAATTCCGCGAGCGGCGCATTTTGCGCGAATTGCGGTAACCGAACCGCCCGTTACGCCGTGCGCAATTAGAAGTCGGTCAATTTCGCGACCTGAACGAAGCGCCTCCATAACGGGATTTCTGCCATATATGATATTGCCTTGCTTTGAGTCAAGGTTTTCTTGAGTTTTAAATTCCATAATATCACCTATATATAATAATACAGAATAAGTATAACATACATAAACAAAAAAATAAAGGGTAAAATTAAAGAAAATGGAGGTATTTTTATGAAAATTAAAAGTGTTCAAGGTTTTGAGGTTTTAGACTCACGCGGCAATCCCACAGTTGCGGCAAAAGTTGTATGCGAAAACGGGGCAGAGGGCTTTGCTATAAGTCCATCGGGCGCGTCTACCGGTATGTATGAGGCACACGAACTGCGTGACAACGACAACTCTCGTTATATGGGCAAGGGTGTTAAATCGGCGGTTGATAATATAAATCGAGAAATCAATAATTTGCTTGGTGGTAAATGTGTTTTTAATCAGCGTGAAATTGACGAGATTATGATTAAAGCAGACGGTAGTCAAAACAAATCGCGTCTTGGCGCAAACGCAATGTTAGCGGTATCGTTAGCGGTGGCAAAAGCGGCGGCAAATACACTTAAAATTCCACTATATAGATACTTGGGTGGAGTAAACGCCAACACACTTCCACGACCTATGATGAATATTTTAAACGGTGGCGCGCACGCGACAAACAATATTGATATTCAAGAGTTTATGATAATTCCGGAAAATGCCCAATCATTTGCCGAGGGACTACAAATGTGCGCCGAAATTTACCATAATTTAGGCAAGATTTTAAAAGAACAGGGTTTGTCAACAGGTGTTGGTGACGAGGGTGGTTTTGCGCCTAATTTAGATAGCGATGAAGCCGCAATAGAACTTATTTTACAAGCGGTGCAAAGGGCAGGGTATAGCGGTAAAATTAAACTTGCATTAGACGTGGCTTCAAGCGAATGGTGGAGCGACGGAAAATATACGTTACCAAAACGTGATAAAACAATGACCGCCGAACAACTTATTGAGTATTACAGCGAATTGATTACAAAATACCCGATAATATCCATTGAAGATGGTTTAAGTGAAAACGATTGGGATGGTTGGCAACAACTTACACAAGAATTAGGCAAAAAAATACAGCTTGTGGGCGATGATTTATTTGTTACAAACCCTAAAAGATTACAAATGGGATTTGACAAAGAAGTTGCCAACGCTATACTTGTAAAACCCAATCAAATAGGCACACTAACCGAAACGTTAGACGTGGTTCGTATGGCGCAACGCGAGGGTTATGCGGCGGTTATTTCTCATCGTTCGGGCGAGAGTGAAGACACAACCATCGCCGATATCGCGGTAGCAACAAACGCAGGACAAATTAAAACAGGCGCGCCGTGTCGCACCGACCGAGTGTCAAAATACAATCGACTTTTGATAATTGAAAAGGAAATAAAATGCACAATGCATAAAGAATAATGATTATATCATTGACAATTTAAAACGTTTACTGTAAAATAAATAAGCAGTATGGGCTGCGACCAATGTTGGTCAGCAGCCCATTTTTATGGAGTGATTTTATGAAAAAGTTTGATACCGTTATCATTGGCGGCGGCATAGGCGGTCTTATGGCGGCATATAGATTGCGTCTTAATGCTCCTGATATGACCATAGCAATAACCGAGCGTGGCAACGAACTCGAAAAACGTAGTTGCCCTGCAGGTAAAAACAATACCTGTGTTCACTGTAAAATTTGCAGTATTACAAGCGGTTTTGCAGGCGCCGGCGCATTTAGTGACGGTAAGTTTAACCTTGGTACTGCTTACGGCGGTACATTGGGCGAAGAACTTGGCGATAACACAGCAAACCTTTATATAGATGAAGTTGATAAAATTCTTAATGAATACTGTACTTCAGGCATTCCGCAGGTATTTAAATCAAACGATGAACTTCGTCTTAAATGTATACAAAATAATCTTCGATTGCTTGATATGAACGTTAAGCACCTTGGTACCGACAACAACTATATAACAATGCAAAATCTTATAAACGCAATACGTGAGTCAGGTACCAAACTATATAGTTTTTACGATTGCATCAAGGTTGAAAAACAAACGGACGGATATTTGATTAACTATGTTAACGGCGAAATGTTTAAGGCGAAAAATATAATTATTGCAACGGGTCGTTCGGGCGCTAACTTTGTATCAGATTTTTGTAAAACACACAATGTTAAAATGCACTCAAATCATATCGATATTGGCGTGCGTGTTGAAATGAAGGATATTATTTGGCGTGAATTTTCATCTAAAATTTACGAGCCGAAAATTCTTTATAAAACCAAAACCTTTGAAGACCGTTGCCGTATGTTTTGCTTTAATCAAGGCGGTCTTGTATCGGCGGAAAATAACCATGGTATTATAACCGCCAATGGACATTCTTATGCACAACATGACAAGAAAACCGACAACTGCAATTTTGCAATACTTTCAAGTATTCGTTTTACAGAGCCGTTTAACCAACCAACCGAATACGCCGAAAATATTTCTCGTCTTGCAAATATGATCGGCAATGGTAACGTGCTTGTACAACGTTTTGGCGATTTAATAAGAGGTCGACGTACAAACGAGCATCGTTTGGCGCAAAATACTGTAGTACCAACCCTTAAGGCAACCGCTGGCGATATATCACTTGTGCTTCCACATCGAATACTTACTAATATAATAGAAACAATCTACGCTCTTGACAAGGTGGCGCCGGGTTGTGCCAACGACGATACTTTGCTTTACGGTTGCGAAAGTAAGTATTATTCTATTCGCCCTGAATTTATGAACAACAAGTTTGAACTTATAGATGATGTGTACATTATCGGTGATGGCTCGGGCATTTGCCGTGGACTCTCACAATCGGGCGCAATGGGTATATACGTTGCCGACTGTATAACGGGCAAACAATAAATATATTGATTGCATAACGTAAATTTGTGCAATATTACCACGACATTTTGTGACAAAATCTGTTGACAAACACATTTTGTTGTGGTAGGATATGTTTGCAGAAAAAATTAAACAGTTTGCCAATATAATTTTGGATGTATGGTCCAAGAGTTTCTACCGCAACGCCATAAGTTGCGACTATTGGTTTAAAGTCTTATAAAGGCAGACTGTGTTTTTACAGTCTGCCTATGCTTTTTTTTAGGGGGTCGAGCTTGTGATTGCTTTAGAACAAAAAATACTAAGTGAAGGCACCGTTTTAGAGGGTCACGTGCTTAAAGTTGGCTCTTTTTTGAATCAGCAACTTGATGTT
>JAFYQN010000001.1 GCA_017559885.1 Clostridia bacterium | reverse complement strand
TGAATAAACTATCACAGCGCGGTCAGGTCTAACCCCTGCTTTACCGCCTGGGGTATAGGCATCGTCACTGCGATGTTTTTTGGCGGCGGTGTAGTGCGCCACCATAGAGTCAATGTTACCGCTATTTACAAAAAAGGCAAGTCGCGGCGCGCCAAAGCGCATATAGTCTTGGTCGCATCTCGGTTGAGAAATAATACACACCCTAAACCCTGCGTCTTCAAGCACGCGAGATACAATAGCCGTGCCAAAAGACGGGTGATCGACGTAAGCGTCACCCGTAACTATAATTATATCGGCGCAGTCCCAACCGCGCTCGTTCATTTCTTTTTTAGTAAGCGGTAAAAATGGCATAAACTTGACCTTTCATAAAATATATATTATTGTATCATAATTTTTTATTTGTTACAAGGGGTGTAAAATGGAAAACGAAACCGACGTTATAGAAATAAAACCAAAAAATATGTATGCGTCTATTTGCATTACACAAGCAGTTTGCGTCGCCGTTATTTTGATTGCGGTAATTATAATAAAATTCTTTTTTGAAGGCAGTTATGTAAAATTGCAAAAATGGTGTAAGAATAATGTTTTAGAACAAACGGTTATAAGCGACGTTTTTGACGAGGAAAGTGACACGTGAAATTTAAATTTTTAGGAACTCAAATATACGTATCGTTTTTGTTTTGCGCTCTTATTTGTTTTATGTTAGCAGTTGACCGCACGGGATTTATATTACCAACGTTTTTTGCGGTATTTGTTCACGAAATGGGGCATCTTTTGGCTATGTGGGCGGCGGACTGCCAACCTCGAGAAATAAGACTAATACCCTCAAGCGTACAAATTGTTCGCGGTTTTTCGACAAAAAAATACGGCGAAGCAGCAATTACATTTTGCGGACCTGCAGCAAATATTGTATTGTTTGGCGCTCTTTTTTTAAATTACCTTGCGTTTAAAAACGAACAATCGCTTACCTTTGCTATACTTAATTTGGTAATCGCACTATTTAATTTGCTGCCCGTATCGGGTCTTGACGGCGGCACGCTTTTAATAATTTTTTTATCTCGCTTTACCGATGTTTACAAAGCCGAAAGCATTGTAAGAATTGTTACTGCCGTTTTTGCTTTTATCGCTTTTTTGCTTGGCGTTTATTTATGGGTTAGCGGCACGGTAAATATATCGCTATTTATTGTAGCGACATATTTAGGGGTGTGTAGTTTTATTAAAAAATAAAGACCCTCTTAAAAAAGAGAGTCTATAGGCAAGTAAATATCAATTGGTAGTATGTACAAAAATGCTGAAAGCGCTGTGGTAACGGCAAATACTATCGTCATAACCTTTGCCGTCTTTTTGATTTTTTCGCTTGTAGCAACAAAGATATTTGGCGCGGAGCAAACAAGTCCAAACACCGACGGCACAAACATACATAGGGCGTTTGTGTCCATCATATACCAAAATTCGTATGTAAACATATACTCTGAATATATTATACAATCGTAACAACAAAAAGCGGCAAAAACTGTCAAAAACACCGCCGATGTAATTGATAAGATATTTAGTATGATTGATATTGGTTTTTTCATAGCAGTCACCTTTTAAAGATTTATATTATTCTCCCGAAACAACACGAAGTGTTATTCCATTTTGATCAAGATAAACGTTTACGTCACCGCCGACGATAAAAACGTCTCCGCTGGTCTCTTTTCCAAAATATACACCCCATATTTTTTCAGTTTCATCAAAAGCAACCGAGATAAAATTATAAGAACTGTTTACTTCCTTTTTTGCTAATTCTATGGCATTTTGTGCAGTTTCTATTTTGCATACGGCAGTATTATTAAAACCCTCGGTTTTAACACCTGGTTCGCCATCAGCATACTCCGCGCAAACATCAGCATATGAAAAAGAACCGACCCATAAATCCACATTAATATCAGAAGAATTACCCAAAAAATCTCTTTTGCAAGCCGTTAAAGAAATTATAAGAATAAAGGTTAACATTAAAGTTATAAACTTTTTCATTGTTTGTTCTCCTTTGCGGTGTTTAACGAAGCAATCAACATTCGTTTGATTTCTTCAGCAAGAGAAAGCAAACTGTCAAAATCATAATCAATTAAACACGTTCTTTTTAAAAGTGTAAGCCAATAAATACTTTCGCCTGTTTCTTTAAGTGATATATGTAATTTTGAAATAAAATCTGCTTTGCTGTTACCATAAACAGCCTCATTTATATTTGCACCTATACTCGTAGCAGAACGAAGCAATTGTTTCGCAATAGTCGTATCTTTTCTTGTTTTAGAAAATTCTTCATAAAATAAAACTGTTTTTGTTGCAAAATCAAGTGATTTTTCAAGCAACGGACTGTTCATCGTTATCACCTCTTGCTCAATTATAACATACCATCTTTTTGTTTTCAATAATTTATGTTTGTGCCGTAGGCACACCGATTCTTTTCTCTATTCTCTTTTATCTTTTCTCTGGAAAAGTCGCAAGAAGTTTAGTGAAGAGAGAAAAGAGAATAAATAAAAGAGAAAAGAACAAAAAGAAAAAGCCGCACAAATGCGACTTTTCTTTTTGGCGCGCCGAAGAGGATTCGAACCCATGACCTTCTGGTCCGTAGCCAGACGCTCTATCCAACTG
>JAFYQN010000098.1 GCA_017559885.1 Clostridia bacterium | reverse complement strand
ACACAGGTGGATTTAATTTACAAATAGCGTTTTCAACCGGCTTTTTAGCAGGTGAGAGCGCTGCAAAATATAAAGGAGATTAAAAGTTATGATTTCTATTGCATTAGACGGACCTGCAGGCGCAGGCAAAAGCACTATCGCAAAGGGCGCGGCAAAAGAACTTGGATTTATTTACGTAGATACGGGCGCGCTTTATCGCACCGTTGGTCTTAAATTTTTACGCGAAGGTTACACAACCGAACTTAACTGCGATATTGAAGCAGTATTAAAAACAATAGAGGTTGATATTAAGTTTATCGACGGAACACAACACGTATTTTTAAACGGCGAAGACGTATCCGACCTTATACGCACACCGGAAGCATCAATGATGGCGTCTGCCGTATCGGCAAAACCGCCCGTACGCGCATTTTTGCTTGAAATGCAACGTAAACTCGCGCGCGAGAACAACGTGCTTATGGATGGTAGAGATATTGCAACGGTAGTATTACCAAACGCAACGCTTAAATTCTTTGTTACCGCAAGCGTAGAAGAACGCGCAAACCGTAGATATAAAGAACTTATCGAAAAAGGTATGGATGTAAATTACGACGATATTTATAATGATATCGAAACACGTGATTACAACGACTCTCATCGTGAGATAGCTCCGCTTAAACCTGCGGAGGATTCTATTATATTTGATACAACGGGTAACACCTTACAAGAGTCGATAGATGCGATAATGACAATAATTAATGAGAGGTTAAATTAGTGGAAATTACACTTGCTAAAACGGCTGGATTTTGCTTCGGAGTAAATCGTGCCGTACAAATGGTGTTTGATTTGGTTGAAGACGGCGAACAGGTTTGTACGTTGGGTCCAATAATTCATAACAGCCAAATGGTTGAAACACTTACACAAAAAGGTGTGCGTGTGGTAAATTTGCCCGAAGAGGCGCAACCGCACGAAACGTTGGTTATACGTTCTCATGGTGTTGGAAAAGCAGTATACGATATGGCAAAAAACGTTGGGGTAAAGGTGTGCGATGCCACCTGCCCCTTTGTGTCAAAAATACATAAAATTGTAGCTGAACAATCAAGTTTGGGTGATACAATTTTGATTGCCGGTGATGAACAACATCATGAGGTTATAGGCATAATCGGTCACTGTGTAGGTGATTATTACGTCTTTGATTCTATAGAAAAACTTGAAAAAACACTCGAAAATCACCCCGAACTTAAAGAAAAGAGTATATCTGTGGTGTCACAAACCACTTTTAATGCAAAAAAATGTGAAAATGCGCAAATTTTTTTAAAAAAAGTATGTACAAATGCTAAAATATTTGATACAATATGTAATGCTACGTCAACTCGTCAAAGCGAGGCGCAAGAACTTGCCCGAACCAATGATGTTATGGTTGTAATTGGTGGAAGGCATAGTTCAAACACGGCGAAACTTTTCGATGTGTGCGCATCACTTTGTACAAGTACCCATTTGATAGAAACCGCCGATGAGTTACAAGCCGATTGGTTTCTAAAAGCAAATAAAGTTGGCGTTGTCGCAGGTGCATCTACACCTGCGGGTATAATAAAGGAGGTTATTAAAACCATGTCGGAAATTTTACAACCTGTTGACGAGCAAATTGAAGAAGTTGCTCAAAAAAGCTTCGAAGAAATGACAGATGAGGAAGCATTTGAAGCTTCGCTCAACAGTCTTACTGGCGAGCAAAAAGTATGCGGTACTGTAGTAGCAGTAAACGCATCAGAAATCACTGTAGATATTGGACGCGGTGTTACCGGTTACGTTTCTGCAGATGAGTACTCATCAGAATCTGTTGATCTATTAAGCGAAGTTAAGGTAGATGATAAGCTTAATCTTATCATTATGAAGATCAGTGATCAGGAAGGAACCGCAATGCTTTCAAAGCGTCGTTACGATGCTATTGCAGGTTGGGACAATATAGTTGCCGCCAAAGATTCGGGCGAAGTGCTTCACGGCGTTGTTCGCGACGTAATCAAGGGTGGCGTTGTAGTGTACTCTAACAATGTTCGCGTATTTATCCCTGCTTCTCAAGCTACCGCTTCAAGAAACGATTCTCTTGAAGATCTTAAGGGTCATGAAGTTGACTTTAGAATTATTGAAATCGGTCGCGGCCGCAGAGCTATCGGTTCTATCCGTAGCGTACTTCGCGAGGCACGCAAAGAGGCCGAAGAAAAGGTATGGGCATCTATCGCAGTTGGTGACCGTATCACAGGTACCGTTAAATCACTTACAAACTATGGCGCGTTTGTTGATATTGGCGGTGTAGATGGAATGGTTCATATTTCTGAACTTTCTTGGAACCGTATTAAAAACCCAGCAGAAGTAGTTGCTGTTGGCGACGAAATCGAAGTTTACGTAAAAGCGCTTGATGCTGATAAGAAAAAGATTTCTCTCGGTTACAAAAAAGCCGAGGACAACCCTTGGACAATCTTCCAAAACAACTATAACGTTGACGACGTTGTTACTGTTAAGATTGTTAGCATGACTACATACGGCGCATTTGCAAGAATTATTCCAGGTGTTGACGGTCTTGTTCACATTTCACAAATTGCAAACAAGCACGTTGCAAAACCACAGGATGAACTCACCGTTGGTCAAGAGGTAGAGGCAAAGATTACCGCTATCGACCTTGACAAAAAACGCGTTAGTCTTTCTATCCGTGCTCTTCTTCCTGAAGAAGCGGTTGCAGAAGAAACTCCAGTAGAGGAAGTTGCAACTGAAGAAGCTACTGAAGAAGTAGCAGTAGAAGCACCCGTAGAGGAAGCTGCTGAATAATTTTAATTTACAAAATCACGCCTAAGGAAAACCTTAGGCGTGATTTTGTAAGAGGTGAAAATAATGCTTGATTTTGAATTTTATACGCCAACCAAGGTGTTTTTTGGCAAAGGCAAACAAAAAGATATTGGTAAAATTATAAGCGATTACGGTTATAAAAAAATAATGCTTCAATACGGCAAGGGCAGTATTATTAAAAGCGGTCTTTATGATGAAATTATGACATCATTAAAAGAATATAATATTGCCGTTGTAGAAATGGGTGGGGTAGAGCCAAACCCAAAGATTGAATTTATTCGCGACGCTATAAAACTTGCCAAAGAAACAGGCGTTCAACTTGTGTTGGCAGTAGGCGGCGGTAGTGTTATTGACGCGGCAAAATACACCGCGCTTGGCGCCAAGGCGGATTGTGATGTTTGGGATTTTGTCACTGGTAATCAAAAACCCACAACTGCGTTACCCGTAGGTTGTATTTTAACAATTGCAGCAGCAGGTAGCGAGATGAGCGCTTCGGCAGTGGTTAGCAATATGTCGATAAATATGAAACGTGGTTTTACAAGTGAACTTAATCGTCCTCTTTTTGCAATATGCAATCCCGAACTTACCTATAGCGTAAGTCCGTATCAGACTGCCTGCGGTATAACCGATATTATGTCGCACACCATTGAGCGTTATTTTACTCCTTGTGAGCCGACCGATTTAACCGACCAAATTTCCGAGAGTATTTTACGTTCGGTAATAAATGCCGCAAAGGTTGTAATGAAAAATCCAAGTGACTACGAATCAAGAGCAACTATTATGTGGGCTTCAAGTCTTTCGCACAACAATTTAACGGGTTGCGGTAGAATAAACGCGTTGCCTGTGCATCAGTTAGAACATGCATTAAGCGGTGAGTTTGACCACGTGGCGCATGGCGCGGGTTTGGCGGTATTGTTTCCTGCGTGGGCAAAATATGTTTATATGCACGATATTTCGCGTTTTGCGCAGTTTGCCCGTCGTGTATGGGGTGTAAACGAGCAAGATGATAAAGCGGCCGCAGAAGCAGGAATTGACGCTATGGCAGACTTTTTTAAATCTATCGGTATGCCGACAACAATAACTGATTTTGGTATCGACCAAAACTCTGTTGAGCGACTTGCTTCCCTTTGTACATTTGGAAAAACACGCACCATAAAAAGCACTATCGAACTTGGGTTTGATGAAATAAAAGAAATATTTAAAATATGTTATTAAAATAAAAAATCCTTGAAGATTTCCTTCAAGGATTTTTTACTATTTTATAAACTTAAATTGTGCCGCATCATAATCGGCAGGGTTGTAGTTTTCAATATGTTTTATTATTTCTTGCGGATTATCTGAAATAAATAATAAATCCATATTTGTGTCTGGCATAAAGGACTTATCTATTGCATTATTAAGCATATCAATAAGTGAGTCATAATAGCCGTTTGTGTTAAATATTGCAATTGGTTTTTTGTGAACACCAAGTTGACGAAGAGTGTATATTTCAAAAAACTCGTCAAATGTACCAATACCGCCGGGGGTAATGATAAACGCGTCAGACATTTCTTCGAGCAGTTGTTTTCTTTCGCGCATAGTTTCGGTGTAAATCATCTCGGTACAATTTTCAAAAAGCGCACCGTCTACGTTAAAAAACGATGGGCATATACCAATGATTTCGCCCTTTTCTTTGTATGCGCCACGCGCTACCGCGCCCATAAGACCTGCGGCACCGCCGCCAAAGACTACGGTGTGACCTCCGTTTGCAATAACGCTACCTAATTGCTCGCCTGCGTCTAAAAATGATTTGTCAATAGCATTTGACGATGCGCCATATATACATAATTTCATACAATTACCTCATCGTTTAAAATTGCGCTTACAAGCGTTTCGCCTTGATACTCGAGTCGTAGTGAAAAGAAGGGAGTAGAAGGGTCCTCAATAAGTTTTAAAAAGATTTTGTCGCCTTCCCAAAGGGGTAGGTTGTAAACTTGTTGTTTATCAACCCATTCAAGCACACCCTCATCACAATCTTTAATTTCACCGCTAAAATCGCTACAGGTAAAGATGTGCATATACTCGGTTTCCCATTTGTCAGAAACAAATGTAGCAATTCCGCGATACTCGCACTTGCCTAAAGTAAGTCCCGTTTCTTCGTATGCTTCACGGCGGTTGCATTGTTCAGGGGATTCTTTGTCTTCAAACTTACCGCCAATACCAACCCATTTATCTTGGTTTAGGTCGTTTTGCTTTTTTATGCGGTGAAGCATTAGGTATTTTCCGTCTTTTTCAATGTGGCAGAGTGTTGTGTTTTTCATTGAGCATCTTCCTTTTTTGCCAGTGTTTCGGGCATAACGTAACCATCTAAAAAGAAGATATCGTTGTTTTTGTGTTCAGAGTCAAATATATTATTGTACTGAATCTTTTCATATTCGCTAAGAATTTCGGTGTACTCGCTCTTATCACTCCACTTGTAGTAATTGTTGTTGGCATCAATATAACCAACAGTATCAATTACAGGTAAGGTTTCGGAAAGTTTAAGCAAATATTTATTGTAATCGGTAAGTTTAACGTCAGCAACATCAAGAAGATACGACGAGAGATAGTTTACACTTAACTTATCTATTTGCTTTTCTTCAATGTCGTAGTTTGCCCAAATAAAGAAGGGAGTGGTATAGCGCTTTTGTTCGTCTTGGATTGAAAGGTCGTTAATATCCTTAACACCCATAACCTCGGCCACAAAATTAGTTTCAATATTT
>JAFYQN010000097.1 GCA_017559885.1 Clostridia bacterium | reverse complement strand
ATTCGCCTATTGTTGCCAATTTTTCCAAAACTTGACTTCTTTCGCCATAAATATAAACAAAATTCAAAAGAGCCGATTTTAGATTTTCATATATATTATTTTCATCGCAAATACATGATAAATAGTGTGGATTTTTATGCGATATATATTTAATTGCCTCTGTTTTAAATGCGGCGTCACTGCTCACGCTATCAAGTAATGAAGAAAGCAAACCAAGATGAGAAATTTCAAGCACAAAGTTTTGCGAAATTATACCCAAACTTTCTGCCGCCATAACTATCATTTCATATATGTCGTATAAACTAATATCGCCTATACACTCAACGCCTGTTTGCATTATTTCTTTAAACTGATGTGTGTTTTCCGACACACGATAAACGTTTTCGTTATAACATACCTTTTGCTTAAACCCGTCAACGTCCTCACCGTTTTTAATAATAGATAATGTAACGTCGGGTTTAAGCGCCAAAAGTTTACCGTTGGTATCATTAAAAGCAATAATACGGTCGCTTACCAAAAAGTCCTTGTTTTGAATATAAAACTCATATTCTTCAAACTTACTCATTTTAAATGGTTTATAACCATACTTTGTATAAAGTGAGCGCAACGCAAAAATTGCCTTTTCTTCGTTTCTTAAAATATTATTATCAATCATTCTTTTCACCACTTGTTCTATTAATTACAATGTCATATCCCCCGCTGCCATATTCGCAACACTTGCTCACACGACTTATCGTTGCCGCGCTCGCTCCCGTTTCTTTTGTTATTTTGTTATAACTTATACCTTTTTTAAGCATTTTTGCAACCGATAATCTTTGCGAGATATCAAGCGCCTCTTTAATAGTGCATATATCGTCTAAAAAAGCATAACATTCTTCTTTTGTTTTAAGTGATAACAACGCCTCACAAAGTTCATCTGTACTCTGATTATGCCAATTACTCATAATTTTCTCCTTTTAAAACCACTTTAGCGTACTAATGTATTAATGTGTTGGATTATACTACCGATATAACCCGTTGTCAAGCAAAATATCAAAATTTTTTAATATAATTCTTGACTTTAATATTTAAATTATAATATATTTAATTTTAGAGCAAATACTTTTAAAAAGGTTGTGATAAAATGATTATTACAAATGACATCAAATACGTAGGCGTAAACGACCGTAAAATTGATTTATTTGAAGGTCAGTACGTTGTACCAAACGGTATTTCATATAACTCTTACGTTATACTTGACCAAAAGATTGCCGTTATGGATACCGTTGATGCCGCCTTCACCCACGAGTGGCTCGATAATATCCAAAACGTTTTGGGTGATAAAACCCCCGATTATCTTATAATTCAGCACATGGAGCCCGACCACTCGGCAAATATTGTAAACTTTATAAAAAGATATCCAAGCGCAACTATCGTATCATCACAAAAAGCGTTTAATATGATGAAACAATTTTTCGGCACCGACTTTACCGATAACCGTATGGTTGTTGGCGAAGGTGACACCATAAATCTTGGAAATCATAATCTTACCTTTGTTACAGCGCCTATGGTGCACTGGCCTGAGGTTATTGTAACCTACGATAGCACCGATAAGGTTCTTTTCTCGGCAGACGGCTTTGGCAAATTTGGCACTCCCGACACCGACGAAGACTGGGCATGTGAAGCAAGACGTTATTATATAGGTATAGTTGGTAAATATGGCGCGCAGGTGCAAACACTACTTAAAAAAGCGTCAACGCTTGACATTAAAACAATCTGCCCCCTTCACGGACCCGTACTTAACGAAAATTTAGGTTACTATATAAATCTTTATAATACTTGGTCAAGTTATGAGGTCGAAGAAGAAGGTATAGTTATTGCCTATACCTCGGTTTACGGCAACACCAAAAAAGCGGTTTACCAACTCGCCGACAAATTGCGCGCTAACGGTTGCCCTAAGGTTGTTGTAAACGACCTTGCGCGTTGCGATATGGCAGAAGCGGTTGAAGACGCCTTTCGTTATAGCAAACTTGTTCTTGCCACCACCACCTACAATGCCGAAATATTCCCCTTTATGCGTGAGTTTATAAACCACCTAACCGAGCGTAATTTTCAAAATCGTACTGTAGCGTTTATCGAAAACGGCAGTTGGGCGCCCCTTGCCGCAAAGGTTATGAAAGAGATGTTTGCAAAAAGCAAAAATATAACCTATGCTGAAAACACCGTAAAAATACTCTCAGCTTTAAACGAAGAAAGCGTCGCTCAACTCAACGCCCTTGCCGATGAACTTTGTATGGATTACTTAGCGCAACAAGACTCTACCGCCAACAAAAACGACCTGTCAGCGCTCTTTAATATCGGCTACGGATTGTACGTTGTAACCTGTAACGACGGTAAAAAGGACAACGGGCTTATTGTCAACGCCGTAACACAGATTACCAACACACCAAACAAAATTGCCGTAACCATAAACAAAGAAAACTACTCACATCACATAATAAAACAAACCGGCAAAATGAACGTAAACGTTTTGAGCGTAGACGCGCCATTTTCTATTTTTGAAAAATTTGGTTTTGAAAGCGGAAGAAATGTTGACAAATTTGAAGACAACGCACTTCTTCGCGATGATAGCGGTCTTGCTTTCTTGCCAAGATATATAAACTCTTTTATATCGCTCAAGGTAGAGCAATATGTTGACTTAGACACTCACGGTATGTTTATTTGTGAAATAAGCGAGGCTAGGGTTTTATCCGATAAGGAAACCATGACCTACGCTTACTATTATGACCACGTTAAGCCAAAGCCTCAAACCGATGGCAAAAAAGGTTTTGTCTGTAAAATTTGCGGATACGTTTACGAAGGCGACACCCTACCCGATGATATTGTCTGTCCCCTTTGTAAACACGGCGCCGCAGATTTTGAAGAAATAAAATAACTTTCGGAGGAACAAAAAATGAAAAAATACGTATGCAATATTTGCGGTTGGGTTTATGACGAGGCAGCAGGCGACCCCGATAACGGCATCGCCCCAGGCACAGCTTTTGAAGACCTTCCAGACGATTTCGTTTGTCCCCTTTGCGGCGTAGGCAAAGAAGATTTTAGTGAAGAATAATAAAAAAAAGGTAGCACGCAAGTGCTACCTTTTTTCATTGCTTTGTCAACACAACAGAACCGTCCCCCTGTGTCCGCGAACTCATTCCCCTCGTATTTTAAGCATTTTAGTATATTGGGCAATGCCGCAGGCGTATGCTCGGCATCGTTATGAAATAGCACTATCGAACCGTTTTTAACCTTACTCGTCACCCTATTACAAATACTCTCGGGCGTAGCGTTATCTTTCCAGT
>JAFYQN010000096.1 GCA_017559885.1 Clostridia bacterium | reverse complement strand
TTTAAAATGCTTAAAAAATCATTTTTTGTCTTTAAGTCAAGCATATTTTACCTCTTAAATTATAATTGGTTTAACTATATAATATCATATTAATTTACCAAATTCAACCAAATTGAACAACCGCCCAAGACAAATATCTTGGACGGTTAGATTTTAAGTTACGAAAGTTTTTCTTTAGCAACTACAAGCATTAGTTTAATTCGGTTTTCTTGGTTTACCTTGGTAGCGCCCGGGTCATACTCAATATCTACTACGTTAAGACGCGGGTCAATTCGCCTTACTTTGTTTATCATTCCCTTTGCCGCAACGTGACAAGGCAGGCAACCAAAAGGTTGAACGATAACGATATTTTCGTAACCGTTATCTGCAAATTCAAGCATTTCGGCGGCAAGATACCAACCCTCGCCCATACTGTTACCAATGCCAATTACTCCCTCGGCGCGTTTTTTGAGGTCGTTTACACGCTCAGGGGCAACAAAGTTTGGATTTTGTTCAATGGCAGAGATGAGTATATCTTCCATTTTAAACATATACTTCATAGCAACTTCCAAAATTGCTCTTTTAATTACGTTGCCACCATAAAGTCTTAAATCTTCCAAAGCGCCGTTGGTTTTGTAAATACCAAAGCCCAAAATACTTGGCACGTAAACCTCGCAGTCCTGCTCGGCAAGGAATTTTTCAAGGTGATTGTTGCCGGGTTCGGAATATTTAAGATACAGTTCGCCAATTACGGCAACCTTTACCTTAGGCGTTTTTTCTATTTTTATAGAAGCAAAATCATCCGCAATGGCTTTAAGATTTTTCTTTATAGCACCTATTGAAAAACCGCGACCCTTTGAAAAGGTTTCGCCAAGTGAAGTTGTCCACTTTTCTATCATGGCGTCGGTTTCGCCTTTGTTTACTTCATAAGGGCGCACCTGATTACTTACAATCATAATCATATCGCCATAAATAAGACCTGCAAGCGCCATAAGTAAAGTTCTTGGAGAAGGATTTACACCCGAACTAAGTTCAAGCCCCCAAATATTTGCCGATATAAATGGTACGTTTGGGTAACCTGCTTTTTCAAACGCTTTTCGCATAAGGTGAATATAGTTACTGTCACGGCAACCGCCACCCGATTGTGTGATTACCATGGCTACTTTATCGGGGTCGTATTTGCCGCTCATTATGGTAGCGAGCATTTGACCCGTTGTAAGCATTGACGGGTAACACATATCGTTATGAAGATATTTAAGCGCAAGCTGTAAAACTTCGGGGCCCTCGGCATCCATAATCTCTACGTTAAAACCTTGTCTTAACAAAATAGGTCTAAGTATCTTAAAGTGAATTGGCGCCATACTTGGAGAAAGAATAGTGTAATTCTTTTTCATTTTGAGGGTAAATTTAATTCTATCCCTATAATGTGAGTTATTGTTCACTATTTGCCTCCTTGTTTTGTTGTTCAATTGCCGCAATAAGACTTCTAAGTCGAATCTTTATTGCGCCGAGGTTTGTAACCTCGTCAATTTTAATTTGTGTATATAAATTACCGTTGTGTTCCAAAATACTACGCACTTCGTCGGTGGTAAGCGCATCAAGACCGCAACCAAAAGACACCAAATGTACAAGATACATATCGTCTTGTTGCGCAACGTATTTTGCCGCAGAGAAAAGTCGTTGATGATAGGTCCACTGACTTAAAAGGTTTACGTTAAATTTAGGTGTTTTATAAGCCACCGCGTCTTCGGAAATTACCGCAAACCCAAGCGCGCAAATAAGTTTGTGTATGCCGTGGTTAATTTCGGGGTCGGCATGGTATGGACGACCTGCCAAAACGATTATTTTTTTGTCCTCTGCGCGAGCCACATTGATTATTCTATTGCCTTCGGCGCGCACGTCTGCCATATAAGCGTCGTATGCTTCGTATGCCTTTTGGCAAGCGTTTTTCACTTGTGATGAACTGAATGCGCCAAAGTGTTTTTCAAGCACTGCTTTAAAACGCCCAGCAAAAGCGCTTCTGTTATGAGGACCTACGTAGTCGTTTATATATTTAATTTTGCCAAAGTTAAGGGTGTTTGCCTCTATAACCTCGGGGTATCCTGCAATAACCGCGCAGTTGTAACAGTTTTTTGCCTTCTTTTCATCAAAATTATAGGTCATACAGGGGTAGAATATAGTATCTACGCCCATATCAATAAGTTTTTGAATATGACCGTGTACCATTTTTGCAGGAAAACATACCGTATCCGACGGAATTGTTCCCTGACCTTTAAGATAGAGTTTTCGGTTTGAAAAACCGCTCATCTTAACGGTAAAACCAAGTTCTCTAAATAACGTATTCCAAAATGGGTACATTTCATACATATTAAGACCCATAGGAAGTCCTATTGTGCCACGCGTACCCTCGCCTTCAGGGAAAGCTGCAAGTTTTTTAAGTTTATACTCGTAAAGATTAAGCGAATCGTTTTGTTCCTTGTTTGTAACGGGCTTTTCACAACGATTACCGCCTATAAATCTACGACCGTTGCCAAAATCATTTACTGTGAGTTGGCATTTGTTGTTACAACCGTTACAGGTAATGCTCTTAATTGAATAGGTAAATTTCTTTAAATCTTCATAAGAAAGGATACCGGAATATCCTTGATGTTTTTTCATTTGTTTTGCGTAAAGCGCTGCGCCGTACGCGCCCATCATACCTGCGATATCGGGGCGGATAACGTCAACTCCGATTTCTTGCTCAAACGCGCGCAAAACCGCATTGTTTAAGAAAGTACCGCCTTGAACAACGATTTTTTTGCCAAGTTCGTCGGCTGAATGAACACGTATTACCTTGTAAAGCGCATTTTTTACAACGCTGATTGACAAACCTGCCGATATATTTTCAACCGACACGCCCTCTTTTTGCGCCTGCTTTACAGAAGAATTCATAAATACCGTACAACGCGAACCAAGGTCTACGGGATTATCGCCAAACAAACCTAAATTTGCAAATTCATCTATCGGATAACCGAGCGAGCTCGCAAACGTTTGAAGGAATGAACCGCAACCAGAAGAACACGCTTCGTTAAGGAATATGTTATCAATCGCGCCGTTTCGTATCTTAAAGCACTTCATATCCTGTCCGCCAATGTCGATAATGAACTCAACATCGGGCATAAAATATTTAGCCGCCGTAAAATGCGCAACGGTTTCAACCACACCTACGTCAATACCCAAAGCGTTTTTCATCATATCCTCGCCGTAACCTGTAACCGCGCTGGATACAATTTTGATGTTGGGATATTTTTCGTACATTTCTATAAGGGTATCTCTAACAACGTCGATAGGCTTACCCTGATTTGAAAGATATTTTGAAAAGATAATAGCGCCGTCCTTGTCGGTAAGAACTACCTTTAAGGTTGTTGAACCCGAGTCGATACCAAGATATGCTTCGCCATCGTACTCGATTCCCTCTTTTCGCGGAACACAATTTTTGTTGTGACGCTCTATAAATTCATCGTACTCTTGTTTGTTTGCAAAAATAGGTTTTAACGATGATTCAAGACTTGCGTTTACCTTTTCGCCAATTATCTCATACGCTTTTTGCAAATCTACCTTTTCTTCGGCGTAATATGCCGCGCCAAGCGCAACAAAAACAAGCGAGTCATCGGGGCAGATACCCTGACAATTGAGCGTTTTATCAAATGCAGTTCGAAGTTCAGAAAGGAAGGTAAGCGGACCGCCAAGGTACACAACGTTTCCTTCAATTGGGTGACCCTGCGCGAGACCTGTAATGGTTTGGTTGACGATAGCGTAGAAAATACTTGCTGAAATATCCTCTTTTCTTGCGCCTTGGTTAAGTAGCGGTTGGATATCGGTCTTTGCAAATACGCCGCAACGAGAAGCAATAGAATAAATCTTTTCGTGATTTTTTGCAAGTTCGTTCATCTCGGTAGGGTCAATTTGCATAAGACTTGCCATTTGGTCGGCAAACGCGCCTGTACCACCGGCGCACGTACCGTTCATTCTTACCTCAAGATTTCCGTTAAGGAACAAAATTTTAGCGTCTTCACCGCCAAGTTCAATAACGACGTCGGTATCGGGAAGTCTACGGTCTATCGCCACCTTGGTAGCGTACACCTCTTGCACAAACGGAACACCTGCGCGCTCGGCAAGACCCATACCTGCCGAACCCGAAACTGCGCAAACAACCGGTTCTGTTATATTGAATTTGTCAATAAGTCCT
>JAFYQN010000095.1 GCA_017559885.1 Clostridia bacterium | reverse complement strand
CTCTAAACAACCTTGCGACTTTTTCAGATAAAAGATAATAGATAAGAGATAAAAATTTCGGTGTATGCTTCGCATACGAATTATAAATTATGTATATGTGAATTTTTTTAACCAATAATACTACAACTAAAAAGAACCTGCAAAATTTGCAGGTTCTTGTTTATTACCCACTTTTTATATACTCCATAAGCTCGTCAAAACTGCCGTTGGGATATTTTGAAATATCTTCTTCCGCCTTATTTATAAGGCAGTCGGTAAGCAAAAATACCTTCATACCAATACTTGAAGCAGGCATATCGTCGCTAACGTCGTTGCCTACCATTAGGCATTCCTCGGGCGCGCAACCTATACGGGCAGCGCACTCTATATAATACTTAGGATTTGGTTTACAACTGTTAATGTTTTCATAAGTGGTATAAAACTCAAAATCATCCGGCACAAATCCTGCCCAAGACATACGTAGTCTTGTAGCAATTTCGGGAAATAGCGGATTGGTCGCAAGAGCCACCTTATAACCCATTTCTTTTAGCGTGTCTACACACTCTTTTGCCTTTGGGTTATATCCGCAAACCGCCTTTATCTTGTCAAACTCGGTTTCATAAAACTTGTCAAATTGCACTTTATCTATAAGTACTCTTTCGCCCAGGATTGACACAGCCGTATCCCAAAACACCTCTTCGTTACACTTGTCGCTATTGTTTTTTATCATAGCGGCAGTGCCCTTCCAAATGGTGTCTACAAACTGTTTTGGATCATATCCATAAGGCGCCAACGCGGTAGAAATCCTTTTGAAATAGTCGCCTATAAAAATCTCTTGATCCATAGGCACAAGCGTGCCGTCAAGGTCAAATAAAATTGCTTTAATTGCCATAAATTATCCTCTTGTTATTTTGTTATTTCGTTAAACGAAGTTTCAAACGCTTGTGTTGAAATATCGCATTCCAATACGTATACGGGTATGTTTTCTATCAACTTACCAAGCAACGAAAGCGTTTTTGAAAGCGCAGTTGGGTCTTGTGGCAGATAAACCTGTCGCATTAAATGATTAACAGCGTCGCCTTTTTCAAGACGACTGATTTTGTTAACCTTACCCTGTTTAATAATACAAATTGCCGCTATAGGCGCGCTCGCGTTATGCTGATACCCCTCTTTACCTGCCCAAGGCGTGCCGTAAACGATTGAAATATCACCGACATGTATTATAGGTTTGTCGCCGTTTATAATATTTACTTTATCGCCCAAATGCTTTTTCCATAAATTTATATGGGTGGTTTTACCCGTGCCGCTGGGCGCTGTAAAAAGATATGCATTGCCGCAATACTCAATTGCCGCGCCATGAAAAACAAATCGGTCAAAATGCGGTAACTGCTCGCCTATACTACGATAAATACAAAGACTCTCGCACGATTCTATAGGAGCCGCAGGCACCGATGCCTTTTCTTTTGAAATTGCCGTTTCGTCGGATTTTACCGAAATATCGGGCATATCAAAACTTGATATGTAATCCTTACAAAAGGACTGCATATAATCGTATTTATGCTCTATACTTATTTTAAGTTCAGATAGCAAAATGTTAAGTTTGCGCATTATTCGCTCACCTGTTCATCGGCAAAACGCACTTTGCAACCCAAGTGTTTTTGACACTCGGTAAGACCTGCCGCAATTTGTTTTTTGGTACGTTCGTAAGATGCCTTTGCCTTACTTACCGCCGTAGCGTCAAGACCGTAATTGTTTGCCATATCGGCATTTTCAAGCGGATACATTGTATATTGGTATCCGCTACCGCCGCGATACTTGTTTACCCAAGTAGGTATAACGTCAACCGCAGTTAACGAGGTTTCGCCGTCGTGATATTTTGTAAATGTGAATTCAAACAGTACGCCGTCCTCGGTGTGACCCGTTACACACTCGGGGTTCATAATTTCCTGACGCTGATTTGAAATTGCGTTACCAATGGAATAAATACAAACGGTTGTGTTTTGACTGTCTTCTGAATGAAGCAATTCCATAGGTTGAACCACATGCGGATGACCACCTACTATTACGTCAACACCCATATTGCAAAGTTTTTGAGCAATGGTCTTTTGCCAAGTATTAGCCGACAGTTGATATTCCTCGCCCCAATGCATATAAAACACAACTGCATCGGCGCCGTCGTTTTGCATGTTGTCAATCACCGACTGTGCTTGTTGGTAAAAAGAATCTAATCTGTCATACGAGAAAGAGTTTATTAAATTGTTGGCTTCAACCTTTACAATGTTGCCGTTTATTGATTTTCTGCCCTGCTCTGCTTGGTTTTCATAGGTAAATGAAACCATACCTATTTTTATGCCGTTTACGTCTTTCACAACGTATGTAGGGTCGGTTTCGACCTCTTTGGTACCATTAAACCCGATACCCTTTAATTTAAGTTGTTGAACGGTACGCTTAAGTCCAAAAAATCCTGTATCGTAGCAATGGTTGTTGGCAGTTGTAACAAAATTAATTCCGCTATTTTTTAGTACGTCAAGAATACTGTCGGGTGAATTAAACGCAGGATAACCCGAAAACGCACCCGATTCGGTGCCACCAAGTGTTATTTCAAGATTAGCAGTAGCAATATCTGCCGCTTTAAAGTAACTTTCCGCCTCGGTAAAGAATGCCGAAAAATCGTAATTACCGTCAGAAGTTTTAGCGCCATCAAGCACCGTACTGTGTATTAATATATCGCCTGTGTTTATAACGGTAGCGGTAACGGGTTCTTTCTCCTTTTCGGATTCGATTTCACCTGTGTCTCCCGTTTGTTCATCGCTTGAATCTACTACATCAGTTATAGATGATTGTTTAAACAAATCATCTATCAAGTTTTTAGCGCCCGGTATAATAAAACTCCAAACGCATGAAAGCAACGCTATCACCGCCGCCAAAAATACAGCTAATGCCGCTATAAATATCCTTCGGCGAATAATCGCTTTTTGTCTATTTGATTTCCCTTGCATTTTGAAATTCTCCTTATATAAATTACTTTTTAAACAAAATTCATCATTTTTCACAATATATAATACAATAAATTTTTAAAAAAATCAATAATTCACTTGTATTTATGTGTCTTTTATTGTAAAATAATTCTATATGAATTTAGGAGGGCTTAATTATGCCAAATTCTAACACAATTAAAATTCCAACTAAGCGTAAGGATTTGTATTTGCGCGCTACTAAAGGTCACTTTGCTACAAGCAATAGTCATAGCAACTACTATATTGACGTTACTATGCAAAAAACACGCCTTTCAGAAGCCCGTGCCGTAGCAGAAGAGCTTTGCAGTTTTTATCGCACTAATACAATTGTTGATACAATTCTTTGTCTTGACGGTATGGAAGTTGTAGGCGCATGCCTTGCATCTCGCCTTACTGAGTCTAACTACGCAAATATGAACGCTCACCAGACAATATACGTTGTAACACCTGAAATCACAGGCACAAGTCAGCTTTTGTTCCGCGATAATATCGTTCCTATGATAGAAGGTAAACACGTGCTTATTTTGGCAGTATCTGTTTCAACAGGTCGTACCGTTGAGGCAGCTGTTGACGCTATCAAGTATTACGGCGGTAACGTTGCCGGCATTTGCTCAATCTTTGCTACCAAGAAAGAACGCGCAGGTATTGCTGTTAACTCTATATTTAACCCCGAAGACCTTCCTGACTACCAAAACTACAAGCCGCACGAGTGTCCACTTTGTAAAGAAGGCAAAAAAATTGACGCGCTTGTTAACTGTCACGGTTGTTCAAAAATTTAATTAAAGAGGTATATATAATGTCAAGATTAGAAGAAGCTAAAAAACAATACGCAGCGCTTGGCATCGACGTTGACGCTGTTATTGAAACACTTAAAAAGCAACCTGTTTCACTTCACTGCTGGCAGGGCGATGACGTTAAGGGCTTTGACCAAGACGGTCCCTTAACAGGCGGTATACAAACCACCGGTAACTATCCCGGTAAAGCGCGCACACCTGAAGAACTTATGGCAGATATGGATATGGTAATATCTCTTTGCCCAGGTATGAAGAAAATTAACGTTCACGCTTGCTACGCTATTTTTGAAGAGGACGGTTTTGTTGACCGCGACAAGTTAGAACCACGTCACTTTAAAAAGTGGGTAGAATTTGCCAAAAAGCACGGTATGGGTCTTGACTTTAACCCAACATTCTTCTCACATCCAATGGCAAACAGTGGTCTTACCCTTTCAAGCCCCGATAAAAGCATTCGCGACTTTTGGATTGAACACGGCAAAGCATGCGTTCGTATTTCAGAGTATTTTGCAAAAGAAACAGGCGTACCATGTGTTATGAATATTTGGACAGGCGACGGTCTTAAGGACATCCCTGCTGACCGTATGGGTCCACGAGTTAGATATAAGGAATCTATCGAGGCAATTCTTTCAGAACCGTTTGATAAATCACTTGTTAAACCTTGTGTTGAATCAAAGGTATTTGGTATCGGTGTCGAAGCTTACACAGTAGGTTCTGCTGAGTTCTCACTCACTTTTGCCGCAACACACGACGGTTGCTTACCACTTATGGATAATGGTCATTACCACCCAACCGAAGTTGTATCTGACAAGAT
>JAFYQN010000094.1 GCA_017559885.1 Clostridia bacterium | reverse complement strand
GATAGTTTGTCGGGCATATGATTTTCATAAAAATAAACATAATCTTGGTTTGGAACTGTTTTTAAATACGAGTCAAAATCCTTTGCGATTTTTGCGTTTTTATCAGCATTAGAACTTGTTGTGCCGTATTGATAATACATTTGTGTTGCCGATTCATCAATTGTGGTATTAAACGCTTTTTGGAAATCTTCAGGTGTCATTGTAGCAAGAATTGTCATTGCATTTTCCATTGACATACCTGTTTTTGAAGACCAATTTTGAGCAACGTAACCCATATTTATTTGTTGCTTTGCAACGGTCAGCTGCGGTTCGGGTAGATTAGCAATGTCCTTATACATTTCGGCATAAATCATATTTTTGATTTTTGAAAGTTCAGCGTTCGAAGGTTTTGATGCGATTGTTTCGATTGTGTCGGCAGCGTTTTCTTCAAACTGTTTTACAATCATTTCTTTAACGGTTGCTTCAATAATGTCAATCAGTTCTTCTTTTTCATAACCGCTTAACATATTATTTATAAGTTCTTCGCTATAACCCAATTCGCCCGCATATTGACTTTTAATGTCATTTACTATTTCTTCTGCCGATTTATTTTCATAATCTTTTAATAGATTATCAACAGTGTCGTTTACAAAATCATCTTTTGGTTTTGCAAGAATTTTTTCGTATAATGTTGCTTTTTCACCATCGGTAAGTTCTGCAACATAATCTTTAAATTCTTGAATTTTTTCTTCGTCGGTTAGTTCGTTTTCTTCGTTAATTTCAAAAGGTAATCCCGATAAAATATTGTTTTGAGTGTTTTCTTTTTGTTGTTTAACAATTTCCGAGTTATTGACTTCATCAATATAATACTGGGTAAGAGCGCTTGTATAACATAAAGAACTGCTTAAAAACGGCGCGGTAGCATCTTCGCTTGGCTTAATAATACCAACTATATTCATTGTCATACCTTTATTTATAACCGAATTAAGAAGCGCGTCGTTGTCGGAAATATCTACCCAAAGTTTTAACGATTCATCATACTGATAATAATCGGTAGGCAACACCATTTTAAGTGGAATATTACAAATTTCTTCGTACGACCAAGATTTACCTTCGTACTCATCCCAACCATGATCTTCTTTACCCATCATCGCGGCTATAGTAGCGTTAACCATAGTTTGCTTATCAACTAAGCCAAGCGAGTGAAGTGTTACGTCAGAGATTTCGTTGTTTTCGTTAAGAACCAATAAAATTTCATTTTTTTCTTTAGGCCATGTACCGTAAATTAAATCGTATTGTTCGGTAATTAAATTGCTTATTTCACCGGTTTGAGGATCGGTTATAAGTTCTTGCCAAACGTTAACGCCGCCTGACTTTTCCAAAACGGAAGTAACGCTCGACATCATTGAACTGCCTTCCATTACGCTATCCATCAAGTCGGCAAAATCGGCTTTAGCGTATTCGCCGTTGGGGTCGGTTGCGTATATGTTAAGTTTTATTTTATAACCGTATTGTATAGCGTTTGAATATTCCGAAAAAGTTTCTTTGTTTTTGTCGATGTATACTTTAAAATCTTTTAAATTATTTGTGTTTACGTCGGCGTTAAGCATCGATTTCATCATTTTATACATTACAGGATTGCCATAAACTGCGTCACGATTTGACGCGTCACCACCTGATGTGTTTTCTCCTTGCACACCAATCATTGTTTCCATCATAGCGGTCATATCGGTGCTTTCCTTTTCTATTTGAATAGGGAAGGATGAGAGGGTATCTTCTTGCACTGAATCAATATACGCTTGAACACCATTTGATATGGCAAGTATCATCGCAATACCAATAATACCGATACTGCCTGCAAAAGAGGTTAAAATTGTTCTACCTTTTTTGGTAAGAAGATTTTTAAAGCTTAGTGAGAGCGCCGTTAAAAAATTCATTGACGTTTTATTTGCTTTATCCTCTTTAACTACTTTTGTTTTTTGAGTATACGGATTTGAGTCATCAATAATATTACCGTCTAATATTTTAATAATACGAGATGAATATTTTTCGGCAATTTCGGGGTTATGGGTAACCATAATAATTAACTTGTCTTCGGAAATTTTTTTCAAAATATCCATAACCTGAACGCTTGTTTCGGTGTCGAGAGCACCTGTTGGTTCATCGGCAAGTATTATATCGGGATTATTTACAAGCGCGCGCGCAATAGCAACGCGTTGCATTTGACCGCCCGACATTTCGCTTGGTTTTTTGTTAATTTGGTCACCGAGTCCTACTTCTTGTAACGCTTTTATAGCGCGTGCTTTTCGTTCGTTTTTTGATACACCCGATAAAGTTAGCGCCAATTCTACGTTTTGCAAAACTGATTGGTGGGGGATAAGATTATAACTTTGGAATACGAAACCTATAGAATGATTGCGGTATGTATCCCAATCGGAATCTTTATATTCTTTTGTCGAACGACCGTTTATTGTTAAATCGCCATCGGTGTATCTGTCAAGACCGCCAATGATATTAAGAAGGGTTGTTTTACCGCATCCCGAAGGACCTAATATTGAAACGAATTCATTGCTTCTAAATTCAATATCTATTCCCTTAAGCGCATCGACTTTTGTGTCGCCAGTTACGTATTGCTTTGTAATACCTTTAAGCGTTAGCATCGACATCATCCTTTCAAGATAAATTATCACGAATACTATTATATACTATTTCTTTACAAAATTGTTAATTTTTATTAAAATTTTTTATAAATATTTGATTATTTGATTTTTTGGTGGTATAATCATTAAAAAATAGGAGGAAAACAGTATG
>JAFYQN010000093.1 GCA_017559885.1 Clostridia bacterium | reverse complement strand
TACTATGAATGGTCTCAACAATCGCATTATACATTGTTACCTGATTTTTGTTATAGTTGGGAAATGCATCATGCGTACTATCGCCTTGATATGCCCACGTCATATGCCACAAAACCTTTGCATTGGGTTCTGCTGTTTTTAAATATGACAGGATATTATTAAGTTTTGTATAATTGCTGGGCAGTCCGCTGCTTCCGCTTGCCTGCTGAACGGTAATAATATCCCACTCCTCATCGGCTAAAGCTTTGGAAATTGCCGTGTTGCTTTGAGTATTCCACACACCGTTTGTGTTTGTATAATATGTATATGAATAATTGTCGTTTTGAATATTAGTCCAATGTTTATCAAGTGTGCAACCGCCAATATACATATTGCCGAGCACAACGTTAGTCGCACCGCCGTCCTCACATATCTGCCATAAATATTCCATAGCATCAACGCTGAAACTGTTACCTAATGCTAAAATTTTAATGGTTGTTTTGGCGGGAATTTCCTCATCATAGCTATACCCACAGCCTTTAACGGTACAGCTATAGGTTTTTACACCATTTTGTAAAAACTCGGGCTGTTTTGTTACTTCCGAGGCAAACGTGCCGTGACCTTTTGCAGGGATCTTTATATTTAATTCTGCATCCAGACCGCAAACAGTACACACCTTTTTGCCCACACCGTCGGTGTCGCAATCGGGCTGAGTGATAACAACAATCTCGTCATCGGGAGTGTGCTGCTTGGTGGCAGGGATTACAACAGATGCGGTTACTGTTTCGCCGCATTTGGTACATACGATATGACCTGTGCCATCCTTACCGCAGGTAGCAGGGATGTCAGTCACCGTCTGTGTCTCGGTATGCTTGCAAACCTGCTCTTTTACAAGACTGTCAAAGTTTTTAAATATGGTTGCAGCCTCTGCACGCGTAGCGTTGTCTTTGGGAAGGAAATTATATCCGCCTGTGGTTTTTACGCCCGAAACAAGTCCCCACTGCTGACAGTTGGCAACAGCGGTGCGAGCGTACTTGGACACTTTTGTCGAGTCAATAAAATTAACAGGTTCTTTTACTTTTTCAAGCGTAATACCCGCATAGGTGCAATAACGTTCAATAATTACACACATCTGCTCACGTGTAATATCGGAATTTGGTTCAAACGTGGTTTTTGTCACGCCTACAACAATGTTATTTTTATACGCCCATTTAACGCTGTTGGTATAATATTTTCCATTTTTTACATCGGTAAAAGGATTGGGTAAATCATTGTTAGTATCAGTACCCGCAAGACGTGCCAAAATAGTGACAAACATACCTCGGCTGAGTTTAACCTGCGGACCGAATTCGGTGTCCGAAACACCGTACATAATATTGTTTTCAAAAACGTAGCTTACGCTTTTATAAAACCAATCTTTTTGCTTTACATCGGTAAAATTCATTGTATTTGCCGACACAGTCATAAC
Organism: Clostridia bacterium; assembly: GCA_017559885.1. GTDB lineage: Bacteria > Bacillota > Clostridia > Oscillospirales > Acutalibacteraceae > UBA737. The sequence continues at coordinate 1,338 of JAFYQN010000093.1, read as the reverse complement.
CAATAGTATACATAGTAACGCTATGCTGACAAGCTTTGTAAGTAACTTTTTCACAAAAAATCCTCCCTTGTAGTGTTAACTTTGTTTTACTTCTAAATCAATATTTTTTCTACAGTAGATAGGACAAAAATTTAAAAACACGTCTGTTTACAGAAGTTTTTTAAAAAAATATTGCGTAACAGGACACTTTTGGCTATGATAAGACTATGAAAATATTACAAAAAAGCAGATACAACAAAGTATCTGCCTTTTGTAATTGTGTCAGTAAAACCATCTCCGTAACACCAGTGATGAATTAGCGAGTTAAAAGGTAAATTATATCTTTTATAAGATTTATTATATCTCTATAAAGGACAATAAATCCAATAAATTTAGATACAACAAAAATTAAAATAATAATTGCTTTAAGTTGTTTTGTTTTATTAGCGCGTTTAATAACATAATAAATTATAAAACAATCTATTACAAAAAAAGTAAAAAGCAAAAATATTGCAGGGACAATAAACATTTCACCCTCAACATCATTTTGTATTCCTTTTCTAATGCCAAGAGCAAGTCGCCATAGATAAGGTGTTATCCATGCTGAGCAATAGGCATAAATTGTAATAATTACCATTTTTACAATTCTTTTAATTTTTATCATAATTCACCTCTTGTCAAGTGGACGGTTCTCTTGACACATAAATTATTTAATTTCATCAATATCAGGTGTTGAGTTGTAACTTTCGCAGAGCAAATTCATTGCGGTGCACAACTTATGAATATAAACAAACGGTCCTACAAGTATAAGCGAACCTAAAAGATACCAGAACCAAAAATCATTTGTTCCAAAATTATAATTTATTTTGCGTCTTATCAACGATTCTTCAATACGGTCAGAAATATGGTGATACCAAACGAGCATCACAATGCTGAAAGTAAACAACGAAAGAATAAACGCCAAAATGAATCTCATTGTTTTTGTTCCATCTCTTTTTGGATAAATCTTATCAAGTTCGCTCGCAAGAGGGTCAAAAAAAACAATGTTGTAAATGCCCAAAGTTAAAATGTTAAAAAGCACTACTTTCCAAAGTTTCCTATTAGTCTTAAGCTTTGGCGGTTGATATTTTACCTCATCCTCAAAACCATACTGATAATTATATGCCATAATAATTCCTCCTAATATTTTCAGTATACACATTAAAAAAGTGATTTGCAAGGCAAGTTTAAAACGTGCTGTAATATATATGCATTGAAAGTGACAAAAAGTTACATAAAAATAAAAAAAGCAGATACATAATGTATCTGCTTTTTAGTGTGTCGGCATTACATATTTTCCCGGGCCGTCGCCAGCCAAGT
>JAFYQN010000092.1 GCA_017559885.1 Clostridia bacterium | reverse complement strand
TGCAAAAAATCGCCCAAAAAATTTTTGGGCGATTAAATTTGAGGAAAATCCCTCCACCGCAAATGCGGTCCCCCTCCCTGTAGGCAAGGGAGGCAATATTAGATTTTAAACAAAATATCGCCGTACGTTGGATATGGCCAATATTCACGCGCAACAATTGTTTCGGCTTCGTCGGTTATGTGACGAATATTGTCCATTATAAACAAAACCTTGTTGCAATAGTTTTGTGCGCAAGCAAGTAAATCAGAGGTTGCTTGTGATTTATCAACCGCGGTCTCAAGTTCTTTTACAAGACGACTAAGATGCTCGTTAAACGCGGCAAGTTTTTCTACGACTTCAACCTCGGCATCGCAATTTATCTTGTCGCTTACCATTCGTTTCTTTGAAACGGTGTCAGCTAAAGCACACTCGTATTCACTGATTGCAGGAATAACGTCACGTTTTACCATTTCAAGCAAGGTAAGTGCCTCGATATGTATTGTTTTGCTGTAATTTTCAAGACTTATGTCTGCTCGGCAATTTATTTCGGCGCAGTTGTATACGCCATGACGCTCGAATAGCTCGATATTTTCTTTTTTGCGCCAGTAAGGCAACGCGTCAACTGTAGAGCGGAGGTTCAAAAGACCGCGTTTTGCAGCTTCCTCTTCCCACGCTTTTGAATAACCGTCGCCGTTAAAGATAACGCGTTTGTGTTGTTTTACAGTATCTCTAATAAGCGACAAAACATCTTTTTCAAAGTCTTTTGAATTTTCAAGTTTATTGGCAAAATCACAAAATACATCGGCAACAATAGTGTTAAGCACCACGTTAGTTTCAGATATTGATGAAGCCGAACCAAGCATTCTAAACTCAAATTTGTTACCCGTAAATGCAAACGGAGAAGTACGGTTTCTATCGGTGTTATCCTTTCTGATGTAAGGAATAATCTCGGTACCAACAGTCATCTTAACCTTGTCAGCATCGGTATGATGCTCGCCGCGCTCGATAGACTCTAAAATCTCGTTAAGGTCGTCTCCCAAATACATAGAAACTATTGCAGGCGGCGCCTCGGCGCCACCAAGACGGTGGTCGTTACCTGCCGATGCAACCGATATACGAAGCAAATCCTGATGCTCGTCCACAGCGCGAACAACCGCCGCCAAAGTAAGCAAGAATAACAAGTTGTCGCTAGGATTTTTACCCGCTTTCAAGAAGTTTACGCCAGTATCGGTAGAGAGCGACCAGTTGTTGTGCTTGCCGCTACCGCTTACGTCTTTAAACGGTTTTTCGTGAAGCAAACACAAAAGACCGTGTCTTTCGGCAATCTTTTTCATCATTTCCATAGTAAGCTGATTGTGGTCGGCCGCAATATTGGTTGTAGTAAAAATCGGCGCCAATTCGTGCTGAGCGGGAGCCGCCTCGTTGTGCTCGGTTTTAGCAAAAACACCCAATTTCCAAAGTTCGTCATCAAGGTCGCGCATAAATGCCTTAACGCGCGGTTTTATAACGCCAAAATAGTGGTCGTACATCTCCTGACCTTTAGGCGGTGTAGCGCCCAAAAGTGTTCTGCCGCAAAAAGTGATGTCGGGACGGCGTTTTGCCATTTCACTGTCAATTAAAAAATATTCCTGTTCAGGACCAACGGTAGTATTTATACTTGTAACGTCGTCCAAACCAAACAGTTTTGCAATGCGAAGCGCCTGTTTACTTATTGCTTCCATCGAACGAAGAAGCGGTGTCTTTTGGTCGAGCGCCTCACCGTTATACGAGCAAAATGCGGTAGGAATACAAAGAGTATTATCCTTTACAAAGGCGTAAGAACTTGGGTCCCACGCAGTATAACCACGCGCTTCAAATGTGGCGCGCAAACCACCCGACGGAAATGAAGATGCGTCGGACTCTCCCTTGATAAGTTCCTTGCCCGAAAACTCCATAATTACGCCGCCCTTACCGTCAGGAACGATAAAGCTGTCGTGTTTTTCGGCGGTGATGCCGGTCATGGGTTGGAACCAATGCGTATAATGAGTGGCACCCTTTTCTATGGCCCACTCTTTCATAGCGTTTGCTACGATATCGGCAATTTTACGGTCGATACTCTTGCCTTGTGATATCGCAGTTTTAAGCTCGTTATATGCATTTTCGGGCAGACACTCTTTCATTACAGCGTCGCCGAATACGTCTATTCCAAAAAATTCGTTTACTTTCTTCAAAATACTTCCCCCAAAAAGAAAAGAATATAATTGTAATAATTATATATTATAGCGCAAAAAATGTCAACGGTTGTAAATTATCTCAAACTTTATATCATCGTGTTCGAAATTACCACCACATTACAAGAGAACTACCAAGGTAGGCATAGTCGTTAACCCACAGGTCAGAACCAAGTCGTACAAGTTCAATATTTACCTGCATTAAAAACGCTTTATGGTCATCGCCGTCGTAAAAGACCTCTAAACTTTTTTGTCCTTTATTATCCGCAGCAATTATAAGTTTTGCGTTATTGGTCATATCATCGCTAAACATAAGTTTATTTTTTAAAAAATAGTTGTAGCTTTCAAAACTACAATCGTAAAGATAAATATTAAATTTATCATTACCTACGTAAAATTTTCCTTCTTGAACAACATCAAATATTTCATGGTCTTGCAAGATTTGTTCATTGGTCAAATTAAAATAGCCATGCCTTACGTAGTTGTATTGCTCATCGTCATCCCACGTAACGTCAAGATGATACCAACCGTCACCCGGATTTATAACGTTCCACATATGGTCTACGTTTCGTGACGAACCGTATATTACCGTACAAGGTATACCCACGTTGTCGCAAAGCAACTGCATTGCTCGCGCATAACCCTCGCAAACCGCAACGCCGTTTATAAGCGCGCCATAAGCCGTAAAAACGTTGTCGGTACCGTCATGATTATAGGTAACGTTTGTACACAACCAATCGTGGAAAAATTTTTCTTTCTCAAATCGGCTCGGGAGTTCGCTTGCAAGATTTGAAATATTTTCAACCGTGGTTAAAAGTTGTTTTTCGGCCTTTTCTTTTTCGCTTACCGTCATAGGATATTTTGCGTCTTTATACTCAAATGCCATCGCGCTACCGTCGGGCGAAATCACGTAAAAAGCAGGCAACCAAAAAATTTGAGGATTATCGCTTGATAAAGCGCGAAAAGCTATGGCAATATCGCTAAGACGGTTTTCGTCACTTTTTACCGCTCCCAAAGAAAAAAGCCCTGTTTTCATCTCTTCGGCGGCTGATTTCATATATCGGTAAACACTTTTTTGAGATTCGGTAAGATATGTATAATACAAAGGTTTTTCACCCTTTGTATTTACGTCGGCAGGTTTAATTTCTTCTGCGTTTTCCGAGTTGATATCACTATCAATTATAACCGTTTGCGTACCAACGCCGTCGCCGCTTGCATAGTTTTCTTGGTCGGTTATATACTCGTCCTCATATATCTCGATGCTTACCTCTCCATTTTGCTCACGGTCGGAAAGGTCTGATTCTAATTGGGTTATTATGCTTTCAACAATAATTACGTCGCTTGAATTGTTATAATCAGAATTGGTAGTGCAACCACATAACAAAAGCATAATACATACAAGCATAAAACATACTGTTTTTCTCATATCGGCGCACTCCTTTCAGTTTATAAAACTTATCCTGCTACTCATATCGTCAAGATACTCAATCCAAAATATACAATCTATAAACGATAAATTATTTTCACTGTTTTCTATTATATATACAAACTCTTCTTTTGAAAAGTTATTTTTTTGAATTTGCTCAAAAATTTGCAAAAGCAATTGTTGTTTTAACTCGTTATTGTCGGGGATTGTTATTTGCTCGGCTATTTGAGCGCCCGTATATCGCATCATAGCGCCGTCGATTTCTAAATCAACACCCCCAACACGATCGACAATTCCCTCTACAAGCGCAAGATTCATCTTAACGGTATAATCGGCGGTATAGCCGTTATATTGGACTTTTTGCGATTCAAACTGCGGTATATCGAGCAGTCTTATACACAAACTTTCAAAATCAAGATAAACAAGCGTCGCGCTATTATCGGGAAAAATAAACGCTATTCCTTTGTTGTCGGGTCTGCGTTCATAAGGTATGGTATAATCTTTTTGGTCTACTTCGGACAGCGTTTTATTTATATGATAGCGCAAATATCCGTACGATATACCAAAAAACAAAACAAGACACGCGAAGGTTATAAACGCTCTTTTAAACAGTTTTTTCATAAATAATCACCCATAGTATTATGGGCAAAAACAAATTTTAAAATACAAAAAACACCAAGTCTTACAAAACGCTAAAAATATTTTTAATATGTAAAGAAAAAAACTTGACAGACACGCACGCTTGTGTTATAATCACTCTTGCTGTAAAGCAAAAAACTTTACAAGGGGTGCCTTGCTATGCCTAAAGATTTAAGCGTTAGCGCGCTTCTTGATTTTTACGGTCCATTTTTAAGCGAAAAGCAACGTAACCTTTTGCACCACTATTATAACGAGGATTTATCGCTTAGCGAAATCGCCGAAAACGAGCAAATCACCCGTCAGGGTGTGCGCGACCTTATAAAACGCGGCGAGTTACAGCTTAAGCGTTATGAGCAAGAGTGTGGTTGGTGTGAAAACGTTTTATCATTACAGTCTATAATTGATAGCGATAAAACAAACAAAGAAAAACTTGAACTAATAAAAGAAACCATAAACAAATTTTAAATTAAAGGATGTGAACACGTTATGGCATTTAACAGTCTTTCTGACAAGATAAACGGCGTATTTAAAAAATTGCGTAACAAAGGTCGTCTTACCGAGTCCGACGTTAAAGAGGCCATGCGTGAAGTGCGTTTAGCGCTTCTTGAAGCCGACGTTAACTACAAGGTTGCAAAAGAGTTTACCACAACCGTTACCGAAAAATGCATCGGCGCAAACGTAATGGAAAGTCTTACGGCGCCGCAAATGGTTGTAAAAATCGTTAACGAAGAACTTACCGCTTTAATGGGCAGCGAACAGGCGCGACTTAAAACATCCTCTAAAATACCAACCGTTATTATGATGTGCGGTCTTCAGGGTTCGGGTAAAACGACCCACAGCGCAAAATTGGCAAAGCACCTTAAATCAAAAGGTCACAGACCAATGCTTGTTGCGTGCGACATCTACCGTCCTGCCGCTATAGAACAGTTAAAGGTTGTAGGCGGTCAGGTTGACACCCCTGTTTTTGAAATGGGTACCGAAAAGCCCGAAAAGATAGCCACCGAAGCTATCAAACACGCTCGCGATTACGGTTATGACTTTGTAATTCTTGATACCGCAGGTCGACTTCACGTTGACGAAGAGCTAATGGACGAACTTAAGCGCATTACCGAATGTGTCGAGGTTAACAACATACTTCTTGTTGTTGACTCAATGATTGGTCAAGACGCGGTAAACATTGCCAAAGCGTTTAACGATATTCTCGAAATCGACGGTATTATCCTTACCAAGCTCGACGGTGACACCCGTGGTGGCGCGGCGCTTTCCGTAAAAGCGGTTACAGGCAAACCAATTATGTTTGCAGGTGTGGGCGAAAAACTCGACCAACTTGAAGAATTCCACCCCGAGCGTATGGCAAGCCGTATACTCGGTATGGGCGATATGCTCTCTCTCATTGAGCGCGCCGAGCAACAACTCGACCAAAAAAAAGCGGAAGAAGCGGCGCAAAAACTTGCCGAAAACCGTTTTGATATGAACGATTTGCTTGACCAGTTCCAGCAAATTAAAAAAATGGGCAGTTTAAAGAGCGTTCTTTCTATGCTTCCCGGTATGGAAAAACAACTTCGTGACGTTGATATAGATGACCGTCAGTTGCTTCGTATTGAGGCGATAATTCAATCAATGACAGCAAAAGAACGTCGCAAACCCGAAATTCTTAACGCATCGCGTCGTCGACGCATAGCAGCCGGTTGCGGTCAAACTGTCGAAGACGTTAATCGTCTTATCAAACAGTATGAACAAATGAAAAAGATGTTCAAGCAAATGAATGGCAAGGGCAAAAAACGAATGATGAAGGGTTTTAACCCTAATCAGTTTAACAACTTAGGTTTTTAAGAGTTAACTCTTTTAAATAAATATAAACTATTCTTTATTTGGAGGTGCAGAAAAATGGCAGTAAAAATCAGACTTCGCAGAATGGGTTCTAAAAAAGCTCCTTTCTATCGTGTTGTAGTTGCAGATTCACGTTACCCACGTGACGGCCGTTTCATCGAAGAAATCGGTTACTTTGATCCTACTAAGGAACCTGCAATCGTAAACATCGATGCTGAAGCAGCAAAGAAATGGATCGGCAACGGCGCTCAGCCAACCGACACTGTTAAAGCTTTGCTTAAGAAGAACGGTGTTCTTTAATTTCTAACTTGGAGATTTCAAAATGAAAGAACTTCTTATTACCATTGCGTCAGGTCTTGTAGAAAATCCTGATGCGGTAAACGTAACTGTTGACGAAGCAAACGAGGAAGGCGTAATCGTTTACCACCTTCACGTAGCAGAGGATGATATGGGCAGAGTAATCGGCAAACAGGGTCGTATTGCTAAGGCGATTCGTACCGTTATGCGCGCTGCCGCTAATCAATCTCACGAAAAAATCGTTGTAGAAATCGACTAATTTTACGGTCGTCTAATAAGGCGACCTAAAACACTAATTAAACCCCCGCATTTCGGGGGTTTTTACATATAAAAAAGGTGAATTTTTAATGAAAAAAGAATTTTTAGAAATCGGTAAATTCGTTGGTACACACGGCGTACGCGGTATGGTACGTATTCAACCTTGGTCTGACAACGGCGAGTTTTTAACACAGTTTAAAAAGTTTTATTTAGACGGCGGCAAAACCAAAATAGAGATGAGTAAAATTGCCCCTCACG
>JAFYQN010000009.1 GCA_017559885.1 Clostridia bacterium | reverse complement strand
TTTTCAAATTGTGATGTTATTATTTGTGATAAAAGGGAATTTATACTGATAAATTGACTTTTGATGTTTAACATGATAGAATAATTTATATTTCATATAGAGTGAGGTTTTTGCATTGCAAATACTATTTGGAATTTTAAATGTTGCACTTTTAGGACTTTTAATATTTGGTGCATTTTCTTTTAAAAGAAAATTTATTTTATACAGTACCATTGGAATTATGGCTTCTAATGTCTTGTCCAACATTATCTATCTTTTTACAGATACATATACAAATCCATTTAGCACCATTGTAAATACTTTATTATCTTTATTACCATTTTTGGCTATCACTTTTATTACTTATTGTAAAATCTATAAAAAAGATATAGCTTTTCCAAAACATACTCGTTTTATTCCTGCCATACTTTTAATATGCTCAAATTTTCTAAGCAATATAGCAACTTCTATTATACATAATCTCTCCGAATCAAACACAACAGTTGGTGTTAATGTTTTAAGCAGTATAATAAGTTCTATTTTACCTGCATTTCTTTTAGTATTGTTAACTTCTAGAATATTAAGCGAACCAAAACCTAAGAAAGAAATACCAAATGGTGAATATATTGATTTATTTAAACATATTCTACTTTTGATTTTCACGTTTGGTATATATTATTTAGTTTGGATATATAAAACAACTATTTATACAAATAATTGCCATAACGAAGAATACCGCAACCCCACTAACAAACTGTTGCTTTGCATTTTTGTACCCTTTTATAGTATTTATTGGGTTTACAAAACGGCACAAAGAATTGATAAGTTAGCAAAGCAAATTGGAACTTCTTCAGATATTGCGACCATTTCGCTTATTCTTGCTTTATTTGTTCCAATTGTAGCACCAATAATAATGCAATCAAAAATAAACGAATTATTAAAACCTGCTACGCATAAAGTTGCCCAAGAACCTGCTACATCCACAAATACAACCGCGCAAAACACCTCAAGCGTAGCAGATGAACTTCTAAAATTCAAAAATCTTTTAGACCAGGGTGCTATAACACAAGAAGAATATGATAAAAAGAAAACTGAATTATTAAATCTATAATTATGTCAGCGAGGTGAAATTCACCTCGCTTGTTCTTTATATCGCTTTAAAATACTATGTACTGCAATAGCAAACTTTTCTTCAAGTGTCAATGAGTTATCCAGCGGGTCTCCCTCACGAATCCGCATAGTGCGACGAATCTCTTTCGGGATAACGACACGACCAAGGTCGTCTATTCTTCTAACAATTCCAGTTGCTTTCATATATAAATCTCCTTATCACATTTCGTAGGGGAGGGGTTCCATCCCCTCCCGTTTGTTAAAGATGTAACCTTACGGGAGGGCACAGAGACCCTCCCCTACAACAAAATTTTCAAATTGTGTTGTTATTGTTCGCAATTTGTGGGAATTTATACTGTTATTATTTACTTTTGAAATTAAATATGTTATAATAAATAAAAATTTTAGGGGGATTTTATTATGTCAAACGTAATGAGAAGATTAATAGCAATTTTAGGTATTTTAGTTGGTCTGATAATAATTATTATTGGTTTTTCAACTGCAGACACCTATATATCGACGGCTGATATCAGCAGCGGACTTGTATTTGGGGCTGATTTTTACACAGAGATATACGATGTAACAAGCGATGTTGGCAGAGCAGTAAACTATAACACTTATGGACTTTCACAAGTTTGTGAAGCAATCGGTATGTTAATTGTTTCTATAGGCGCTATAGATGTTTTGGCGTTTACATACTTGTTATTCTCTCCAAAACAAAAAACATACAAAAAAGTTTTTTGCGCAAACCAAAATGATGTTAAAATTTCTCAAGAGCAAACCAACAAGAATGTTAGTGAAAATGTAGAAACAACCAATTTATAAAAACGTTATAACACTTTAAATTTCTGTATTTTCCACAAATGCAAAAGCGAGGTGAAATTCACCTCGCTTTTTTTGCTTTAAAACTTTTCTCTAATAATTGCCCGACGTCCTATTTTTATAAGGGTTTCTTGCAATTTGTGGGAATTTATACTGTGTAAATTTACTTTTTAAAACAAATGTGTTATAATATGTTCAATATTTAATTTTTAGGAGTTTTTTATGCGTTCAAGCGGAATACTTATGCCCATTTTTTCATTGCCGTCGCCGTATGGCATTGGCACGCTGGGAAAAGCGGCTTTTGATTTTATAGATTTTTTACATACGTCAGGGCAAAGCTATTGGCAGATACTGCCTATTGGTCCTACAAGTTTTGGCGATTCGCCATATCAGTCGTTTTCCAGTTTTGCAGGCAATCCATATTTTATTGACCTTGACCTGCTTGTAAAAGAAGGTCTTTTACTTGAAAGCGAGGTTAAAGCGTGCGATTTTGGTGACGATAGCGGTAAAGTAAATTACGAAAAACTTTATAACAACCGCTACCCTCTTTTAAAACTTGCGTTCAGTCGTTTTAAAACTGATGATGATTATAATAATTTTACCGCCAAAAATGCCCGTTGGCTTAATGATTACTCATTGTTTATGGCACTTAAAGATGCTTTTGACGGTGTGTCTTGGCAAGAGTGGGATGCTCCTTATAAAAAAAGAGAATCTGCTACTCTTTTAAAGGCGCAAAGCGAACTTGCCGATGATATCGCCTTTTACAACTTTTTACAATACGAATTTGATAAGCAATGGTCGGCGTTGCACGAGTACGCCAACAAAAATGACGTTAAAATTATAGGCGATATCCCTATCTACGTTGCGCTTGACAGCGCAGACGTTTGGTCAAACCCTGAACAGTTTCAACTTGATGACGACTACGTACCAAAATCGGTCGCAGGTGTGCCGCCCGACGTATTTAGCGAAGACGGTCAACTTTGGGGCAATCCGCTTTATGATTGGGATTATATGAAAACTACCGACTACTCTTGGTGGAAAGGGTATCTCGGCGGCGCATTACAGCGTTTTGACGTGGTGCGAATTGACCATTTTCGCGGTTTTGAGGCATATTACTCTATCCCATACGGCGATAAAAATGCCAAGGGTGGTAAATGGGTAAAGGGACCTGACAAGCAACTATTTGACGCATTTACAAAAGAATTTGGCAAGGAGTTACCAATTATTGCCGAAGATTTGGGTGTTATTACCCCTGCAGTTCGCAAACTACTTTCACACACAAAATTCCCCGGTATGAAGGTTTTGCAGTTTGCATTTAGCGGCGAGTGTGAAAACTCGTTTTTGCCGCATAATATTGTAAAAAACAGTGTTGTTTACACAGGCACGCACGACAACGACACAATTATGAGTTGGCTTAAAACCTCGACTGCCGATGAGGTAAAACAGGCAAAAGATTATTTTAATTATCAAAATGACAGCGGTTTTAACTGGGCGATGATAAAAGCGGCAATGAGCACCGTTGCCGACACTTGTATTATACCTATGGCTGACTTTTTGGGCGCAGACTCTTCCGCGCGAATTAACGAACCCTCTACTTTAGGGGGCAACTGGTCTTGGCGCATTGACGGCAGCTGCCTTAACCCCTGGCTTAGTGGTATTATAAAGGAAAATACTGTGCTTTATGGTAGAGCGCCTTCTCCCCAGGAAGAATGTGTCACAAAGTGACGGATGAGGGGTAATAAAATGAACCAATTTAAAAACAAAAAACTAACACCAAATGCTCAAACATTACGCCAAAATATGACGCGACAAGAACGCCACTTATGGTATGATTTTTTAAAAAATTTACCGGTTACTTTTCATCGTCAAAAAGTTATTAATAATTATATCGTAGATTTCTATTGCGCAAAATACAGTCTCGTAATTGAACTTGATGGTTCACAACATTACGAAGACAACGGTATAAAAAAAGACTGTATCCGTGATGATTATTTAAAATCATTAGGTTTAACAGTTTTACGCTATTCAAACCTTGATATCGATAAAAATTTCCATTGTGTTTGTGAGGATATATTGTCGCACATGCCTTCTCCCAAGGGTTAGGCTTCTCCTGGGGGAGAGGCTCCGTCGAAGACGGTGGTGAGGGGGTATTTTGTTTATATCTATTTGCCCCTCATCCACCGCAAGCGGTCCCCCTTCTCCCGAGGGAGAATGCTGTTAAGGATACTGCTAAATCTATAAAACAAAAAAGACTCCCGATTGGGAGTCTTTTTTATTGTGATTAATAACCGAAGTGGTTACCGTTGTTAAAGTTTTCTGTTTCTTGAGTTACGATGTCGCGCTGACCATCTTGCTGGTAAACACGGATGTAATCAATTTCAAATGACTTAAGACCTGTAGCGTTAAGAAGGTCTGTGAACATATTAGCAGCGTCCTTTTCGTTAGAGCCTGTCATGTTATCGTTTGATGAATAGTACTTGTTATCAAACAAGATGTACATGTACTGGTTAAATACCTTAGCGTCGCTGTAAACGTTCTTAAATGCGCCATTGTCGGTTGTACCGATAATACCGCTGGTTTCTGCCTGCTTACTGCCATCCTTAAATGCAGCGTAGTCGCTCATACCTGAAGCAATCGGAACTGTTACAGTAGTGCCCTTACCATCAGCATTGTAGATGTATAGTGTTGCTTCAAAATTGCTTACACCATCGGTGTACCAGCTAAAGCCGTATCTACGTTTTGTAGTAAGGTTGTCGTGAGCACTTGCATAGTATGAACTGGTATCCCAATAAACAGTAGAACCTAAATATTTTGTTTCTTTTGTGCCAAAGTCATACAGAGTTGAACCAATGTTATGAATCCAGCTGCCTGCAGATGAAGTTGTGCTAAATGAAGAGTTATCAATAGCGCTACTTACCTTGTAGTTATCCCAGTCCTGGATGTAAAGCGCTGTATCATTTGTACCAGCAGTACCATTTGTCCACCACTTATGAACGGTAGAGTTGAGATAGTATAGGTAGGTTGCTGTTGTACGTGTCTTATACTCATTTTTATGGCTTGGATGATAAGAACCGCCCAAGTTAATGCCCCATTCACTATCGCCGGACTTGGTCCAATGACGGTCAACGTGCTGCATAACTTCTATCATATCTATTTCATAGATAGCAGATGGAATCTGATACTTATAGGTATCAAGGTCATTTGCAACGTATGTAGCAGAGCCGTTCCACTTGTCGTTAAGCTTATAAATCTTACCGTAGAGTGAGTTGTCGTAGCCGGTATTGGATTGTGAAGATGCAGGACGACCCATTAACCACCAAGCAGGGAATGCGTGACCATCGGCAGGTACTTGACCCTCAAATTCGAGGTAACCTTGCTTATAAAGCATACCGCGGTCGGTAGTAACCTTACCACTACAGAAGTATTGGTCAGAGCCGTTGGTATCGATTGTGTTGTCACTGGTGTTAGTAGTTGAGTTCCATACGGTATAGCCGTTGTATTCGCCTGGTGTTACGTCAAGAGCAACCGAACCAACGATGCCGTTCCATGAAACGTCATTACTATTAAGCTTGCTGTCGTGACCACGCTTCATAGAAAGCTTGCCGTTTTCTACAACAAGAACCTTACCAAGGTCTTTTACAGGAGCAACCTCTTGGTTGTTGTAGCTTGTGTTTGTGCTACCTGCAGTACCTTCGGTCTGTTGGTTGTTGTGCTGCCAGTTGTAGGTGTTAAGGGTGTCTTCATCGAATTCGTCACCCCATGCGTAGTACATGGTCTTGTTGGTATCTGGTGTACCATCAAAGTTAGTGTCAAGCTTAACTGTAACTGGTTGTTTGTAAGCATCAAGTGTTTGAACGCCAATGTCGTTAGTGTTATAAACATAATCGCCATCAACATTACAACCAGGGATTGTTTTACCTTCAGAATTTTTGCCTTGGCCAACAAAGTTAAGCACTGCCTGTTCAACTGCTGTGAAGTTTTGGCCCTTGAACCATACAACTTTGTTAGCTTCGTCGTATGTTACTTCGTAGGTGTTGTCTGCCATGCTGCTTTCAGCTGAATAGCCCACAACGTCGCCTACGATAATATCAAACTTACCGTCTGGGTTTTCTGCTTTGTCACCTTTATGGAGGTAAACCTTATCAGCGTCGCTGTTAGCGCCAGTTACTGTGCCCTTTGATGTGCTAACGTGTTTTTCAACGTCAACCTCTGGGAACAAGCTTTCAAGGTAAAGCTCTACCTTACGAGCTGCGTCGTAGTTGTCGTTTTCGCCGTAGTAGATTTCGATTTGACCCTGCGCTACGTTACCAAAGAAACTATCAGTAATTTTTTCACCGTAGTTACCAGCGATTGTACGCTGAAGAACTGCAAGGTCAGCAAGGTTTACAACATTGTTACGGCTTACGTCACCGTTGATGTAATCATAACCAGATCTACGGAGAAGTTTGTTTCTAAGCGCTGTAAGGTCAGCAGCGCCGTAACCGTCAGCAGTGCCGTCACCTGAAACGTCAAGGTCGTTTGCGTGACTGTTGAGGTTCTTAAGCTTAGGTGTGCTTCCCTCTTTACCACCAATATACCAGTTAGCTTTGTTAGCTTCTACGGTAAAGATGTTTGTGCAGTTAGTTTCGTTGTATTCAGCGCCGTTTGCTATATATTTAGCAGTGTTGTCAACTGTAACGTAGTAAACGTTGTCCATTGTAGCGGTACCTGTACCAACAAAGATAGAAGTACCCTCTTTTGCTGCTATGTCTGCGCCTTCTACTGAACAGAACTTAATTGTAGGAACTGTATCAGTTGATGCATCATCTACTACTTCACCGGCAATAGCGCCTGCGTATGTGCTTGAGATAGCGTTTGCATTGCGGAGATGAAGGTTCTTAACCTCACCGGTATCAGCAAGTACAGGAATAAGACCTGCAGATGCCTTGTCACCTACAGAAAGACCTGTGATAACGTGGCCGTTACCGTCAAGTGAGCCACCAAATGGTGTATAGGTGTAGTGAATACCACCTGTGTGAATTTCAGTCTGGGTAATCCATGTACCGCCTGAAATGTCAATGTCGTTACCAAGACGATAGTAAAGTCTATCGTAAAGGTTCATACCGCCTGTTGCAATTGCACGAGCAAGTTGAGCTGCGGTTTCAATGATAAATGGATCTTCAGGAGTACCTGAACCCTTGAGCAAATATGTGAATGGGTTGCTACCATACTTGTATGGACCAACGCTTGCATGTTTGTTGTGGTCTAGGCCAATTACCTGAACGTATGAACCAACTGCCTCTTCAGCAGTGTTTACCAAAGGCATTGGGAATGTGCGTTCGCCAATTGTTACGAATGCCCAGTTGCTACCCCAAGCGAGTGTTGGGAAGTCAAATTTGCCATATGTGTTGCTTACTTCAACACGTTCGATATCTGAAAGTTTTTCATACTTGTCAGGATATTTTGCACAAAGCACATTTGGTTGGTCGGTATAACAGTCATAGAAGAATACCTGGAAGCCCTGGTTCTTGTCATAACGGTTATAACCGAATTCTGTACCTGCAATGTAAACTTCGTCAACTACAGGAGCGCCCAAAGAAACGCAACCTGAAAGCATAACGTTGTTCATACCAGAACCACCAGAAATGATACCGCCCACTTGACCAACGCCAAGAGAACCGTCGCCAGCTACGATTTCACAAGTGTAACCGTCATAGAAACAGTTAGACATTGTAAGGTTTTCACAAGTGCTACCGTTACAAATGATACCAACTGCTGCACGAGTGTGCTGATTACCAACGGAGTCGGTGTACTGAGTAACCTTACCGGTTGTTTCAGTGCGAGATTCTCTTACAGAAATATTTTCAACATAGATAAGTGTTGAGTCATTTGAGTAAGAGCCAAGGAATGTTGTAAGAATAGCTGCCTGGCCTGTACCCTTTGAGTAACAAGCGGCAAAGTTAATGTTCTTAACAGTTGAAGAACCATCAAGTGTTTTGATAAGACCTTGACCAAGTGAAGAGTAAAGGCCATAGATGTTAACACCGTTACCATCAAGGTGACCTACGAAGCTCTTTTGTGGTTTCCAATCTTTTGCTGTGCCACCTGCAACAAGTGCCTTGATGCCAGCAAGTGTTTCGTTGCCGTAAACGTTGTTGAAGTAGAAGTTCTTAACGCCGTCAGCAACCTTGTAGTAGTAAGGAGTATAAACAGGAACATACTCAGTAGTTGAGCCCTGTTTCAAGATTTGACTTGTTTGTATACCGCCAACAACGCCGTTGGTTGCGTCGGTAACTGTTGAAAGAGCAGCATAAAGTTGAGCTGGGGTCTTAATGATATAAGGATCTTCCTTAGTGCCTGTACCACCTGCATATTTTGTATCAGCTGTGCCGTCCCAGAAATATGTATCAGATTCAGCATTTGTTTGGTTAACTGTTGGATATTCGCCATCAGCGCCTGGAATCCAATTAGAGAACCAAGCAAGGTTCATAGCTGAAACTGCTGCTGCGCCCTTAAGCTGAGCATCAGTAAGTTTGAATACTACGCTTGAGAAGTCTTGTGTGTGACCTGCCCAAGATGGTTGACCACCGATTACGATAGAGCCAGTTGCTTGGTCGGTATAAACGTTTTTAAAGTGTGATGCAAGACCTGTGTGCTGAACGTCGTTGTAAACACTTGAGTCGGTTGTAGCGTAAGGAGTAATACCGATAACAACGCAGTCGCTAACTGAGAGCGCGTTAGAACCAGACATACCAGCTACACCACCGTGACAAGTACGTTCGCCGCTAGCTTCAGTTTTGTCATCACGAGATGATTTAAAGTAATCTTCGTTTTGGTTTACGAAACAGTTTTTGATGATGTAAGGAGTGTTTACGTAGATGGTGTCGCTTGTATCGCCGTCGCCATTGCCGTCAACGCCCTTATCAGCTTCTTTCCAAGAAGGAGCAGCGTCACCACGGCCCATGATTGCGCCAATACCAGTACCCCAACCAGTACCTGTAACTTCAAGGTATACATCAGCTACAGTACAGTTTTCGATGGTTACAGAGTGCATAGGTGCATTTTTTTCATATGCAATAACGTCTGCCTTGTGGTAACCTACGATACCACCTACAGCAGAAGTACCTTTGAAAGAGCAAAGTCTTACGTTAAGGTTTTTGATGCTTACAGTGTTCTTTACGTTAGAGAAAACACCTGAATAGCTACCGCCGTTGATAACAGCGCCGTAAACGGTTACGCCGTTACCGTCAAAGTTACCTTGGAAAGGATTGTTTGTGTCGCCTGAGTGGTTTTTGCCACCAGCTTGAATTTTTTCAAGGTTTTCAGCAAGTGTACCGTCAAGGTTAAGGTTGCCGTTTGAAAGGTCGAAACCTGCGATGCCGTCAGCTACCTTATAATACTTGCCTGCAGTAACGTTACCGCCACCGCCTTGTTTTGAAAGATATACAAATTCTTCTGCAGAGTCGATGATGATTGGGTCATCTGCTGTACCGGTTTCACCATTATCTGCGAGTTTTGTGTCAAAATATGTGCTTGTACTACCCATTTCGGTAAGATAGCTACCGAATTCAAGAAGGTCGATTGTGCCCTCTTTGATAGGGGTAGTAGCACCGGCAATAACTGTTGTGCCGATGTTAGCGGTAAAGAGTGTACCAAAAATCATTGCAAGTGCAAGTGCGGTACTTAATGCTCTTTTAGCGCTTTTGTTTATGCTTATTTTCATAATAACCTTCCTTTTCTATCGCTTAATGCGACTTTTTACTTTGAAAAGCTGTTGTTGCCTTCTCCCACGGGAGAAGGGGGACCGCTTGCGGTGGATGAGGGGATTATTCCCCCTCATCAGTCACCTTTCGGTGACAGCTTCTCCCCAAAGGAGAAGCCGTTGCCGAAAAGCAATCCGTTAATTTTTTATCTACTACTTATTCGCCTTCAGCGAAGATATCGTCTTCGTCGTCGCCCCACCAGGGTTCGCTTGTAACGATAATATCATTAAGTTGTAATTCGTAGATTTCTATTTCTGCTTTTTTAAACATAGCTTAAATCTCTCCTTTTCGTATTATCATTACTGCGCGCCGTAGCGAGTTTGAATCATTTGCGTATAGAACAAAAGCGCTTTTACAGCTTCTATACGTGTTGCGTAGTAGTCGCATGGTGTAAGTTTGTTCTGGCACTCAAATTCGTATGCGAGACCAGCAACGCTTACTGTACCAAGTGGGTAAGTTGTACCGTTGTAGGTTGCTGAAACCTCAATTGGGTTAGCAAGCGCTTCAACGGGGATATCCCTAAATCTGTAGGTGAAGAAACGACCTGCAGATGCTTTGTTGTACCAACCGTTAACGTTGTTGATTTCATCAATCACGCCATCGCCGTTGGCATCAACAGATGCCGGAGGAGTTGTTGTGTATGTGTATTCTGTACCATTTACAGTGTAGGTAAACGTAACTGTAATCTGGTCTTGTTTGCCCTTAAGCTCGCCGCCAAATTCAAATGCAAATGACATATATGGGTTAGAGTTAAGGTTAACTGATGTAGCATAAAGACTAAAGTTCTTTATGTCTGTGTCGTTATAAGTATCAGGTGTGAGTGTGATACTGTCGTAGATTGCCTGGAGACTGCTGTTAAGAGCAGTTGCCTCTTTAAAGCCAGGCATATCGCCTGC
>JAFYQN010000091.1 GCA_017559885.1 Clostridia bacterium | reverse complement strand
TCGCGAAAATCCTTTTTGCAAATGCGTTGCCATAATTCATATGCGCGATGATTTTCTATATGAGAAAAGTTCTTTACTATTCTATCTTTGTCCGACTGTTTGAACATAACGCGAGGATGTTCATTAGGTGGGGTTATATACGGCTTTTTATATGGTGAAACGAGCATATTATTTCTCCTTAAAATTTTGACATATTTTTTGCTTTGCTAAATGTGATTTCGTTTTTAAGCGGTATATTACGGTCTATAAAATCTACGCTTTCTTTTATCAGTTTGCTTGTAATTACCGAACGTAAATTTACTGTAGGTCCTGCTTGGTGAGGCAGTAACAATACGTTTTCCATTGACAACAAAGAATTGTCCATATCAATCGGCTCGGTTTCATAAACGTCAAGCGCCGCATTGAAGTCACCATTTTTAAGGTGGTTTATCATTGCCTCTTCGTCAACCACTGCGCCACGAGCAGTATTTACAAGTAATGCGCCTTTTTTTATTTTGTATAACAACGCATCATCAACTATATGATACGTGCTATCGTTATAAGGCAAGTGAAGTGAAATAATATCGCAGGTAGAAAAAACTTCTTCTATACTGCACTGTGTAATATTATATTCTTCTTTTTCCTCAATTGAAATTTGCGCTATATCATAAACCTTGACATTAACATCAAACGGTTTTAACATTTGTGCTACATATCGTCCGACACCGCCAAATCCTACAAGTCCTACAGTTTTATAAATAAGGCCGTCGGTGTAGTCGTCTGTTTCGCGCCATATCTTTTGCTTTTTTAATCTATCGGTATAAAACGGAATATTGCGAAGAGCCGCCAACATATACGCCACCGCGCCCTCGGCGGTAGAGCGTGAATAATAATCAAATCCGCTTATAATCTTTATACCGCGTTCATAAACCTCGTCGCAAGTTACGGGAGCAACCGTTGAACCCAAGTGAGTAAGCAGTTTTAAGTTTGGCGCGCAATCTAAAATTTCGGGTGTCAAAGCTGGCGAACCCCAACAAGTAATATATGTATCACAGTCTTTAATTGTTTCTTTTAAATCGTCTTGCGAAAAACTGGTAATGTCGTACCATATTATATCACCAAGCGACTCGGCAAGTTTAATATTTTCTTTTGTAAAAAAGGTATCAAAAGTTTTATCTCGTTTTATTGCAACTAACGCTTTCATAATATCACCTGCATTTTATCTTAATGTAATTTTATAACAAAGAATCGCTTATTTCAATACAAATTACGCTCTAAATATATAACAATTCGCTCATTTTAATTGACAAAAAGCGTTTTGTTTAATAAAATAAAAACCAGTTCCTTTAAGGAGGTGTTTTTTGTGAAAGATATAAAAGATTTTGACAACTTCACAGCAAACCCAATAACTTCATTTAAAAATGCAGGTTATTATAAGCACCGTACAGGTTGGGTTTTTACTCAGCAAGCCGAACACGCTGTGTTTTTTTGCGTTGAATCGGGCCAAATGAAGGTGCGCACAAAAGATTGTAATTGCATTTGCAACGCAGGAGACGTAGTTTTTATTAAAAATTGCGAACGAGTAACCTTTTCAAACGTGGGTGATGGTGACCTGTCGTATTACTTTGTTTCGTTCTTTTGCAAAAATGACTTTGATTTTCAAATTAATACCGTAACCAAAGACGCTAACGTTTTGGGATTATTTAAGGACATAAGCAACGCCCATCGCTCGGGCGCACATCTTTCTAAAATAAAGGTTGCCGAACTTTTTTTGCGATTGATTTATATGCTTTGTTCACTTAAACTTCAAAAAAGCAAGGACTATACTGATAACTATAAGCTGTTATCCACCATTGAATATATAAACATAAACTATTACAAAAAAATAACGCCTGAATATCTTTCCGAACTATCGGGGTATTCACCGGCACATTTGCGTCGTCTTTTTGTCAAAAATTTTGGTATGCCGCCAATGGAGTACATTTTAAACAAAAAGATAGATATGGCAAAAGAAATATTACTTGACGCGCCCGAAAAAACAACCCAAGAAATTGCTGATCTAGTAGGGTTTTGCTCGGCATCATATTTTTGTAAAACTTTTAAAAAGTGTGTGGGAATTTCTCCGCTTGAGTTTAAACGAAAAAACTCATACGTTTAAAGCATAAAAAAATAGCGCTCCAAAGGGAGACACTCCGTAAAGAAGTTGTCTCCCTTCTTGCTTTATAAATAATGTTAGCAAGTAATACTTGCGCCACGTTTTTCAAAAATTCCAAATGAATTGTATTGCAGTTTTTAGTGTTGTAAAGTATAATGTTTACAAAGGGGTGTTTTAAATGCTCGGAGAAAAAATAAGGAATTTGAGAAAAGAAAATAAAATTTCTCAAGAAGCACTTGCTGAAAAACTTGATGTTAGCAGGCAAAGTATAAGTCTATGGGAAAATGACCAAACAATGCCATCTATGGAAAACATAGTTGCTATTGCAAATATTTTCGGTGTTAGTACAGACACCTTATTAAAAGAAGAAACCGAAAACGATATGGACGAAAAAACTGAAGAATCTATC
Source organism: Clostridia bacterium (assembly GCA_017559885.1). Lineage (GTDB taxonomy): Bacteria > Bacillota > Clostridia > Oscillospirales > Acutalibacteraceae > UBA737. The sequence continues at coordinate 76 of JAFYQN010000091.1, read as the reverse complement.
AATACTAAAAAACCTTTAAAGAAAAAGTTGTTTGTAATTTTATCGATTATTTTAACTTTAGCAATTATTGGGGTTT
>JAFYQN010000090.1 GCA_017559885.1 Clostridia bacterium | reverse complement strand
TACATTCTCTAAAGACGCTATCGTTTGGGCTATCGAAAACGGCGTAATCAGCGGTAAGAACGCAACAACAATTGCTCCACAGGGCAATGCACAACGTTGCGAAGTTGCTAAGATTATGTACAACATCTTCTTAAACGATATATTTAAATAAATTTTAAAAGTCGCTCGTCTAATTGACGGGCGACTTTTTTTGATGAAAAATACTTTTTGTTTGAAAAAAGCATAATATTATGATATAATATTGTGACAATAAATTTTATAAGGAAACAATGATGCATTTTTTAAAAGAAATTAAGGTAAAAAAACATATTGATGCTTACCATAGCAGGTATTATAAACGCTATTGGCGTAACGGTTTTTATATCGCCCGTAAATTTGTATGACAGCGGTATTTCGGGCACGTCAATATTGCTTTCACAAATAAGCACTCTTAGTTTGTCGATTTTTTTGATAGTGCTTAATATTCCGCTTTTTATATACGGAACAAAAAAACAGGGTAAGTTATTTACGACCTACGCAATATATACCGTTATAATATACTCGGTTACGGCTTGGCTTATAAACGACGTACTACCTATTGACGTAAGCGTTGCCTCGCCTATAGCAAAACAAGATTTGTTGCTGTGTGCTATTTTTGGCGGTATAATTTCGGGTACGGGTAGCGGTCTTGCAATTCGTTATGGCGGCGCAATGGACGGCATTGAGGTTATGGCGGTTATTTTTGCAAAGAAATTAGGCATAAGCGTTGGAACTTTTGTTATGGTTTATAACGCGTTGCTTTATATCGTTTGCGGTTTGGTCGCAAAGGATTGGATTTTACCGCTTTATTCAATTGTTACATATTACGCAGGTCTTAAAACCATAGACTTTATAGTTGACGGTCTTGACCGCGCAAAATCGGCAATTATTATTACCGAACATCCCACCGAAGTGTGCGACGCGCTTTCATATCACTTTGAAAGCGGCATAACAAAACTTTCTGCGCGCGGCGGTTATTCTAACCGAAAGAAAGCTATGATTTATTTTATAGTAAACCGTTTTCAAGTTGCTCGTATGAAAGATATAGTACACCAAATAGACCCACACGCTTACATAACAATAAGCGAAGTCGCCGATGTTTACTCACTAAATAATGATAAATAAACTTTAAATACCGAGTTGCTTTTTGACGCAAACTCGGTATTTATTTTTTTGTTTTTTATTTTTAAAAAATATGTTTAAAAATTTCATATATTATGTTATAATATACATAATTAGAAAAAGATGGATGTGAATCTATGAAAACCGATTGCACAATTGAGCTATCCCGAATAATAAAAGATTTTTCTTTAGAGGTTCTTAATATGCCCGAGGATAAAGACGATATACTGATTTCTTCAACCGAAATCAATCGTCCGGGTCTTCACCTTGCAGGGTATTACGAGTATTTTGACGAAAAAAGAATTCAAATACTCGGTATGAACGAGATAGGTTATCTTAAAAGTTTTGACGTGGACACAAAAAATACTCGCGTAGGTGAATTTTTTGCAAGAAAACCCGTCGCAGTCATAATTGCGCGCAATATGGCGGATGATGACGTTTACGTTCAAATGGCAAAAAAATATAACGTACCGTTACTTGTAACAAAAGATGCAACCTCCGATTTCGAGGCGGCGCTTATTGCGTTTTTAAATCTTCACCTTGCGCCTCGCATTACGCGTCACGGCGTTTTGGTTGAAGTTTACGGCGAGGGTATTTTGCTTCTCGGTGAAAGCGGTGTAGGTAAAAGTGAAACGGCAATAGAACTTGTAAAACGCGGACACCGTCTTATTGCCGACGATGCGGTAGAAATTCGCCGTGTATCAAGCAAGTCGCTTGTAGGTACAGCACCCGATAACATACGTCATTTTATCGAACTTCGTGGCATAGGAATTATTAATGCAAGCCGTATCTTTGGCGCAGGCGCGGTAAAACTAACCGAGAAAATTGACCTTGTTATAAATATGGAGCAATGGGACGCTACAAAAAATTATGATAGAATGGGTCTTGAAACCCAAAAAACCGAAATTTTGGGACTACAAGTTCCGTCGCTTACAATTCCTGTAAAACCGGGACGTAACTTGGCGGTAATAATCGAGGTTGCCGCAATGAACAGCCGACAGAAAAAACTTGGTTACAACGCGGCAGAAGACCTGCTTAATCGTCTTGGTATGAATGATGATTTTGAAAAAGCAGAGACTACAAATGTAAAACCTTTTTGATAGGAGAATAAAGTATGTATAAGTTAGGTATAGATTTAGGCGGTACAAATATAGTAGCAGGTATTGTTGACGAAAAATATAGAATAGTTGCAACCGCGAAACGCAAAACAAACCTGCCTCGCCCTGCAGAAGAAATAGTAAACGATCTTGTGGCAACCGCATATGAAGCGATTGAAGCGGCAGGAATAACTATAGATGACATCGACGGTTTTGGTGTTGGATGTCCGGGTTCCATTGACCACGAAACAGGCAACGTACCATACTCTAACAACCTTGAGTTTTACGATTTACCACTTGGCCAAATGTTATTTGAAAAAACAGGCAAAAGATTTTATGTTGAAAACGACGCTAACGCTGCGGCTTACGGCGAATATATCGCAGGCGCAGGCAAGGGGACTAAAAACTTTATTGCAATCACTTTAGGCACAGGTGTTGGCGGCGGTATTATTATTGACGGCAAAATCTATTCCGGTTCTAATGGCGCAGGCGGCGAACTTGGTCACACCGTTATTCAAATGGGTGGTCAGGCATGTACCTGCGGTCGTTTTGGATGTTGGGAGACTTACGCTTCGGCTACCGCGCTTGTACGTCAAACAAAACAGGCGATGATGCGCTATAAAAACAGCAGAATGTGGGATATTTGTAACGGCGATATCGAAAACGCCAACGGTGTTACCGCTTTTAAGGCAAAACGTCTTGGCGACCGCGTAGGCAGTATGGTTGTCGATGAATACATCCGTTACGTTGCAGTTGGTATTGCAAACGTGCTTGATATCTTCCAACCTGATATGATTTGTATCGGTGGCGGTATTTCTAAAGAGGGCGAGTACCTTACCGATCCGCTTAACGAATACGTTGAGGGCGAAAACTACGCAAGACACTCTAAAATTAAAACGGTTATAAAAACTGCCGACCTTGGTAATGACGCCGGTATTATCGGCGCGGCATATCTTTGTAATTTGCACGAAAAATAAGGTGATTTTATGATGCTTGATAATCTGTTTGACAGATTAGACGAGTTAACAATAGAATATATAAAAAACGAGCCAATGAGTCGCCGTACCACCTTTAAAATAGGCGGTAATGCCGACGTCTTGGTTAAGATAAAATCAAACGAACAGTTAAAACAGGTTTTATCTTTGGCAAAATCGTTTGACATACCTTACTTTGTTTTGGGAAAAGGTTCAAATCTTTTGGTATCCGATAACGGCATAGAGGGTATTGTTATAAGTCTTGACGGACTTGATGATATAAAAATTAACGGTAACTCTATTCTTTGCGGCGCAGGAACAAGTTTGCGCGCACTTTGTATCGCGGCTCAAAAAGCATCGCTTTCAGGTCTTGAGTTTGCATACGGCATACCGGGTACCGTGGGCGGCGCGCTTTATATGAACGCAGGCGCTTACGGCGGTGAAATGTCACAGGTTGTGGTTTCGGCTACCGCGATTGACAAAGATGGCAACGAGGTAATTCTTTCATTGCCTGATATGCAACTTGGCTATAGAATAAGCGTATTTAAAAATAGCGGACTGATTATAACAGGCGCTACCTTTGAATTAAAAGAGGGCGATGCAAACGAAATCAAGGCGGCAATGGACGACTTTTTTGCTCGCCGCCGCGACAAGCAACCGCTTGAATACCCAAGCGCAGGTAGTACCTTTAAGCGCCCCGAAGGTTATTTTGCAGGCGCGCTCATAGAACAAAACAACCTTAAAGGCGTGTCGGTAGGCGGAGCCGAGGTAAGCGAAAAACACGCAGGTTTTGTTATAAACAAAGGCGGCGCTACATGCCGTGATGTGTTATCTCTTATTGCAAAGGTTCAACAAGTAGTAAAAAGCGCCGACGGTGTCGATTTAGAACCTGAGGTTATATTTGTAGGAAGAAAGTAATTAAATGAAAATTGAATGTAGATCCTTTGGATTTAAAAATGGGGCAGACGCGCAAGCAGACTTCGTTTTCGATGTGCGCTGTCTGCCCAATCCTTTTTACATAGAAGATTTAAAACACAAAACCGGTTTGGACAAGCCGGTTCGTGATTATGTTTTAGATTGTCAAGAAAGCAAAAATTATCTCAATAAAATAATAGAAATGCTTTTAATTGTATTGCCGATAAAAAAGCAGTACGGTATCGAAAAAGTAACGGTTTCTTTTGGTTGTACGGGCGGTCATCATCGCTCGGTTACCTTTGCAATAATGGTTTGCGATGCTTTAATCAAAAACGGATATGACGCCGTTTGTTTTCATAGAGATATTGATGTAGAGGATTAAAATATGTCTTTTTGTAGTGAAATAAAAACCGAACTTACCGAAATCAAGGTATCCCGTTGTTGCGTTCAGGCGCTTACATACGGGCTTTTGCTGTTTGGTAGGGCGTTTGGCGCTAAAAAAATATC